>JBNKOT010000126.1:0-6109 GCA_050294855.1 Draconibacterium sp.
ATCCGTTCGAACGAATTTTTTGCAGCTCCAATCAGCCGTTTAAATTCTCCAGGGTGTGGTGTTAGTATCGAATATTCCGGCAAATTTTTAAACCAGTCTTTATTCGACGACAAAATATTAAGTCCATCAGCATCGATTACCAAAGGCACCTTCGATTCTTCGAGCAAAGAACAAAGCGCTTTGCACGAATTTGATTTCTGATTTAAGCCAGGTCCAATTCCAATGGCGGAAAAAGGAGTTAAATCGGGGTATTCGGTAAACATCGAATCGTGCTGATCGACACTTGCCATCGCTTCCGGAACGGCAGTTTGAATAATCGAATATCCCAAACGCGGAACATGCGAAGTGAGCAAACCAATCCCTGCCCGTAAACATGCTTTCGATGCCAGAACTGCAGCACCCATTTTTCCAAAACTTCCGGCAATTAACAAAGCGTGTCCAAAAATTCCTTTGTGATCGAAGGTGGAACGCTCGGGTAAAATTTCAAGAATATCTTCGTCGCTAAGAAAATAAAAATCGCTTGTCGTTTTTTCCATTCCGTCGGGGTGCAAACCAATGGGCAAAACTTCCCACTCGCCAACAAATTCGTTGTTTTTAGCATAAAGAAAACTAAGTTTAGGAAATTGAAACGTCAAAGTAAAGTCGGCCCTAATAATATTTTCAAGATCGTTTTGGGTGTTATCTTCTCCCATTAAACCACTAGGAATGTCGATAGAAATTATTGTATTTGTTAGTTGATTCAGCTGCTTTACAATTTCGCTCGCTAATCCTTCCAAAGGCCGCGATAATCCAGAACCAAAAAGTCCATCCACAATTATCGATGAAGTTTCTATTTCCGGAAAATCGTTTTGGCTTTTAATTTTTGTACGTTTTACTTTTCCCTGATCGTGTAAACGCTGCCAGTTCTCTTTAGGCGAACCGGTTAATTCTTTTCCAAAATTTAATAGATAAACTTCGCAATTATAATCGAAATCAGCCATTTGACGAGCAATTGCAAGTGCATCGCCACCATTGTTTCCAGGGCCGGCAAACAGTATTATTTTTTGTTCGGTACTAAAACGCTGAACCAGCCAACCAGTAATTTGTAAAGCCGCGCGCTCCATTAAATCGATGGGCAACACAGGTTCGTTATCAACGGTGTATTTATCGAGAATGGCAATTTGTTTTGTGGTAAACAGTTTCATGGAAATTATATTTCCCTAAAATTACGAAAAATAGCAGGTTCCCGGTTGAAATGAACTACAAAAAACAAAGCCAAAATAAGAGTTAATTCAATATTTCTTTAAGAAGATCAATCGTATTCATAACCAATACTGGTTTGAAATTCAAGATCGAAGTTGTCGGTGTTGGTATTTAATGCCTTGCTATCGAAACAATTGACAAAACTCGCTTTAATATAAAACTCAAGTAGAAAATCGTATTTTAACCCGAAATGAAAAGTCCCCAATATCCAAATCATAATTCCCCCTGAAAAAACAGACAATTTTCAATTTAGACTTTCTTTTCTGAATGAATTTTTGAAAAATAATTCAGGCGATAAAAATGTAGTTCCTGAACCTGACCTTTGTCAAGTTTGTGAACCACAAAAGATTTCTATATTTGTCTTCCACTGAAAAGAGAATAAAATACAAATCAATAAATTAATATAGAATGTTTAAAGATCATCCAAAAGGTTTGATAGTTGCCTTTTTCGCCAATATGGGAGAACGCTTCGGGTATTATACAATGCTTGCCATTTTTGTCTTGTATATACAGGCAAAATTTGGTTTTACCACAGCAGAAGCAGGTAGTGTTTACGGAACATTTCTATTTGGGATTTATTTCCTTCCCTTGTTGGGAGGATACATTGCCGATAATTTGCTTGGTTATGGTAAAACCATTGCCTTAGGTACACTAATAATGTTTGTTGGCTACGGATTACTTTCGATGCCAGGAATGGGAATTATGGTTGTATACCTTTCACTTGCAGTTATTTCTCTCGGAACCGGATTTTTTAAAGGAAATCTTCAGGCACTTGTTGGAAGTATGTACGACGATCCAAAGTACAATTTCAATCGCGACAATGCCTTCAATATTTTTTACATGGGGATTAACATTGGAGCATTTTTTGCACCAACTGCGGCCGAATCAATCGGAAACTGGGTATTGGGCAAAAAGGGATTTACCTACGACTCATCGGTACCACATTTAGCGCACCAGTATTTAGCCGGTAAATTAGAAGATGTAAGTCAGCTAACCCAAATTGCAAAAGCACAAATGGGTGCTGGATTCAGTGATTTAACAACTTTCTCCAATTCATACATCGAAACATTAAGTGAATCTTACAATGCCGGATTTGCTGTTGCTGCAGTAAGTATGATTCTTTCGTTTATCATTTTTGTATCCTTTCGGAAATATTATAAACATGCCGATTTAACGGAAAAACAGAAAGCCAAATCGGATGAACACAAAGACAAAATTATCGTATTAAGCACACAACAAATACGAGAAAGATTAATTGCTTTGGGACTTGTATTTTTTGTAGTTATCTTTTTCTGGATGGCATTCCACCAAAACGGCTTTACAATGACCATTTTTGCGAGAGACTACACACAACTTGGCAATGTTTCTCCGGGTACTTTTATTCTGTTTGATCTATCTCAGCTGCTTCCAGTCTTATTTGCCATAATTGGTACTATACTTGTATTCACCAGCAAAAAGGGGAAAACAAAAGCTATTGGAGGTGCAGTTGTTGTAATGAGCATTGCTTTGGCCTATTATACCATTAGCTCACACACTGGCGACTATACAATTACACCACAGAAATTCCAACATTTCAACCCAATATTTATTGTTTTTCTGACACCGGCGATTATTGGGATGTTTTCTTATTTACGTAAAAAAGGAAAAGAACCATCGGCACCCAAGAAAATTGGATATGGAATGCTGATTACAGCAGTAGGTTTTGGAGTTCTTATTGCAAGTTCGTTGGGATTAACTTCACCAGGAGATCTTGAAGGTGGCGTTTCCTCAAATCTGATTTCGCCTTATTGGCTAATTAGTTGTTATTTGACATTAACGATTGCTGAATTATTTCTTAGCCCAATTGGAATTTCATTTGTTTCGAAAGTTGCACCTCCAAAATATAAAGGATTAGCACAGGGTGGCTGGTTTGCTGCAACTGCCGTTGGAAATCTTGCTGCCGGATTAGTTGGTTTCTATTGGGATCGTATTGAATTGTGGCAATTCTTTACCATTTTAGTAGTGCTTTGTTTGGTTTCAGCAGCTTTTATCTTTGCTGTCTTGAAAAGGCTGGAAGCAACTACCAACGCAGCTTAATCTTTTATTATAGACATCAAATAATAAAAAAGGCTGTTCCGAATGGAGCAGCCTTTTTTATTTAATCATTTACTTGTCTGTTATTGTTTTAATCCAAATGCATCGAACAAAATGTGTAATGTGGCAAACAAAACAATAATGACCAATATTAAAACGGCCATAATCATGGCTTGTTTAATTATTTTGTTGCGTTTATGTAATTCGATCAGCCTTGCGATTTTACCAATTTTAATTTGAACTTTTTGTAAGGCAATATCATTGTCTTTCAGAATATAATCGTACGCACCGTATTTAATTGAGTTAACAGCTACTTCCATACTTTCGTTCGCTGTCAGAAATAAAAACTCGGCGTCTTTATAATGTTTTTTTACATTGACTAAAACATCAATTCCAGTTGAATCTTCCAACGTATAATCCTGAATAATAACATCCGGTTTATTCCCTTCAATTACACTTCGAATACATTCTTTCCCCGAATAAAAAGATTTTACGTTAGTGTAGTTTTGTTTTTTCAGAAATTCACAAACTACCCTGTTATAAATTTTATTGTCCTCTACTACATAAATTAACAGGTTTCTATTTGCCTCCATACTAGATTTGATTTAATGTGTCCTAAATTCAAAAATACTATTTTTAATATTCAACAACTCTTTATCCCTGCAATTTAGATTAAATTTAAACAACAGCCATATTTCAGGCGAAACTTTATTCAACAATTGTTCTTCTTGTTGACAACGATTGTAATGCTGGCACATTTCTCACTTCTTTATCTCCACTTGAAATAATACTGAATCGAAGAATCTGAAATGTTTTGCATCAAATGAACAGCTTGAAATAGTTCTTAAAAAATTTATCTTTGAAATCCGAAAGTTATTATTCTCCACCTAATTCGACAAAACGATGAAAAGCTTAAAAATCTTCAGTCTGATCTCCTTTTTTGCTCTTCTTTTTATCACACAAATCAATGCACAAAACAAAGAATATCAAGTCGACGAGAATATCTTTTATCGGACAGAAACAGAAGCAAAACAGGATGAATATCTTGCTGAGAGATGCAAACTCGATATTTATTATCCAAGCAACATTAAGAATTTTACCACCGTGGTTTGGTTTCATGGCGGAGGAATCACTTCCGGAAATAAAGAAATTCCTGAAAAACTTAAAAATCAAGGAATTGCTGTGGTCGGCGTCAGTTATCGTTTAAATCCAAAAGTAACCTGCCCTACCTATATTGAAGATGCCGCTGCTGCCGTTACCTGGACATTTAATAACATAAAAAAATACGGAGGCGATCCGTCCAAAATTGTGGTTTCCGGACACTCTGCTGGTGGATACCTGACAAGTATGCTTGGCTTAGACAAAAGTTACCTCGCCAACTTCAACATCGATGCAAATAATATTGCCATGCTAATTCCGTTTAGCGGACACACCATTACTCATTTTACGGTACGCAGTGAACGTGGAATTAAAGGCGAACAAGCGATCATCGATAAATATGCACCGCTTTTTCATGTTCGAAACGATGCGCCACCGCTGGTGCTGATTACCGGCGACCGCGAACTCGAAATGCTTGGCCGTTACGAAGAAAATGCCTACCTCTGGCGAATGATGAAAGTGGCAGGACACCAAAAAACCAAACTCTACGAACTCGATAGTTTTAATCATGGAGGAATGGCATCTCCGGCATTCGAAGTCCTTTTAAATGAGATAAAAGATTTAACTGAATCCGAATAATATTCAATATCGTTTTTTCAGCATTACTTTTATTTAGTAAATTCACTTTCAATCACTTTCAATCACTTTCATTTTAACTTTTAAAACCTAAAGATGGAAAGTAATTTTTCAATTCTCTTTTCTTGATATTTTAACAAAATCTGCTTGTTTGTTTGCCGGGATGTGGAAAAGGAAAATGGCTGCTTATACATCCCCGGATGATCAGGATAATTCTCCTTTGGTCCCGAATCCTTTCCAGTAAAATTGACATTATTTTTGGGATTAAAAGGCTGTGTAATCCATCCTTCGCGCTAATAATCAAATCGGTCGCACATCTCGATCCGAACAATTATATCTTTTTTTTTGTCTCTTGTAAAAACGTTTCTAAACGTTGCCAGTATGTTTCATTGCATTGTTCCAAATCATATTTTCCATTTTCCAAACGAAGAAAGGGATACAAATCGAATCCTTTCACCACCCACTCATTCATTGTATTCCGAACATAATTTGATGCTCATTTCTAATTCTTTCTATCTGTTTTTTGCAACACAATTAACATATCATTTTCAAAATTGTGCGTAAAAGTTATCGTTTTTGAATCGCTGGCGACAGTGACCATTGTTCTTTCACCACTCCCAAAATCAACTTTTTCGTGAATAGTAAAAACTCTTTGTTCAATTTTGGCTTCTGAATATTCATTAGTCACCGGATTAAACCACTGTGCTGAATATTTATACCCTTTTGGATTGTACAATTTCACTTCGCCTTTTTCGGGAACATAAACAACAATTGTTTGATCATCCCAGCTTTTCGAAACCGAAATCCAATGATTATATCTTTTATCGCCCGGCTGAACCGCTAATATTTGGTTGGCCGGAAACAATTTCCACCACTCCAGTTTTCCAAAAAATTCTGCCAAATACCCCATTTGAATACTGCCCGGAAATTCAATACTTTTTCGCCATCCGGTAACTCCGCCTTTATCGCCATGATTTTCAATTTTTTCACCTTCTGCAAGCCATGGCCAAATTCCGTTAGCTCCGTAGGTTACCCCGGCAATTGGCGTGGCTAACAAACT
>JBNKOT010000127.1:0-2433 GCA_050294855.1 Draconibacterium sp.
CGCCCATTGCCGGATTACACGACATCTGTCCATACTTGGTCATGTCCATTGTAATCAACAATGTTTTGGAACCCAAATTTGCGGCTGCAGCTGCAGCTTCGCATCCGGCATGTCCTCCTCCAACAACTATAACGTCATAAAATGGTATCATAATTCTATCCCACTAAAATCAACTTCACTTAAATAATAATTCTCCTTTTCGGTCATTATTTTTTGTTCTTCATCTGTTTTATCATTGTACGAAACCAAATGCAGAACACCATGAAAAACAACTCTATACAACTCTTTCAAAAACTCTATATTGAACTTTTGTGCATTTTCTTTAATTCGGTCGATACTGATATACAGGTCTCCTGAAACGATATTATTTTCAACATAATCAAAAGTGATTATATCAGTATAATAATCGTGATCGAGATATTGTTTATTCATCTCGAGTAAATATTCGTCGGAACAAAATATAAAAGTGATTTCACCTCGTTCTTTTTGTTCGTTTTTAATTAAATCATTAATATGATTTTTAATTAATTTTTCGTGAAACTCAAAGGGTTGAATATTTTCGAAATTAAATTCTATACTGCTCACTTACATTTAATTTTAAACTGAATACTATTCGATTTATTACAATATTCAATTTGTTCCGACAATGCTCTAATAATGTGAATTCCTCTGCCCGATTCTTTTTTAAGGTTCTTTTTTAACGACGGATCCGGGATGTCTTCAAAATTAAATCCCTCACCCTCGTCCTTCACTTTCACAATAATCGATTCCGATTCACAATCTGCAAAAATAGAAACTTTCTTGTTAGCATCGTTTTTATTGCCGTGTTGAATGGAATTGACCACTGCTTCGGACACACACAGCAATACGTTATTAAAATGTTTTGGCGGGATATTATTTAACTTAAATAACTTATTTACAAACGATTCGACGTTCTTCAATTCCGAAATATCTGATTTTATTGTTAATATTTTGGGAGTTTTAATGATCACTGCTTTTATCGATATTATTTAAATACTGTTTGTATTTATTGATATAGAAATTATTTAATTTATGCGAATTTTTATTTAAGTATTCGATCGTATAATTCTCTTTCTCTTTATACTCGAAAAATTTCATAGGGTTACTATAAAAATCGAGGGCACTTTCCGATTCTCTTTTATTTTCAAATTCACGTTCCAATTCGGCCTTTTCGGCTTCCAACAATCGGGTGGTAATTAGATTTTGACGGGCAATGGTTTCCGTATTTATATTCTTGTTCATCAGCTCTTTACGGTTTTGCTCCAGCATATCGTCTATTTGTTGCAACTTTTGTTTTGTGCCGCTTCCAACGCTTCCGTTGTTCATCATGTCGCGCAACATTTGTTGCATCATTTCGTGCTGCATTAAACTTTGCCCCATTTGTTGCCCCATTTTTTCGCCCTTCTCGCCGTTTTTCATTTGATCGATCATTTTTTGCAGCTGTTGTTTGATGTTTTCGGCCGATTCTTTCATTTGATTCATCCCCGGTTTTCCATTCCCCGGATTCTCACATTGCTGATCGCCTGGTTCTGCATTTGCCATTTGTTCTTCCAGATTTTCAAGCGCTTCATTCAGCATTAATGCCAGGTTATTTAGCGAGGTAATTACAAATTGCTGACTAACTTTTGCATTCGGAAAAAGTGCTTCTTCCATTTCGTTGTTTGCTTTTGTTAAACGCAATTCCATGGTCAGTAATTCGTTATTTACCATGTTGGTAATTTGTGGTGTTCGCATGGCCAAAGCATAAAGCGAATCTTTTACAATTTTACTTTGATCGAGTATTTTTTTCTGCTTCTTATTTAATTCTACCAAAGAAGGGTCTTCGGTGTTTATACCGGTTAAACGGGCAAGAATATCTTCCTGATTAAACGACAAAAGAATTAAATTGCTCAAAATTTGTTTCAGATTTTCGATGTTTTCCATGTTTTGCTGTTGCGAATTCATGTCTAACATTTGTTGCATCCCAAACGCCATATTTTGCATTTTTTCTGAAGTTTTTTTTAAGCTTGAACCCGACTTTTTCCGATTCTTTTTATCCAACTCATTTTTGCTGTTTTCAATACTTTTATCAATCTCTTCAAAGTCCTCATTAAAATCGTCGAACGACATTGGCTCGTTTAAGTTGCGGTTCATTTCAAGTGCATCTTTCAGTTGTTCCTGTAGTTCCTTTAATTTTTCCTGATGTTCTGAAGTTTTATCTTTTGCGCTTTCAAATCTTTTTTCCTGAACAACATCTTCGGCGAGTTTTTCCTCTTCGTTCGCCATTTGATTTACCTCGTCGATTACATTCTGAAGTTTCTGCTCGATCTTCATTTTACGCAACATTTCGAGGTTTCTGTCGAGCTGCTTTTGTAAATCTTCGTAAGTAAGTTCCATTTCTTTCGACAACTCGTTTAGTTTTTTGCTATCGAA
>JBNKOT010000128.1:0-7867 GCA_050294855.1 Draconibacterium sp.
CAAATCCGTCGATCTTTTTACATAATTCCGGATCGTTCAAAACCGGTGGTGTTTCAACAGGAGAAACAACTACCAACGGCACTTCGTCTTCCGGCATTCCTGCTGTTTCGGCAGCCGACTTGCTAATTCTTTTAATTGCGACGATTACTTTTTCGATGGCCTCATCGGAATAGTAACGCAGTGTGAGTTCCATTTTTACTTCGTCGGGAATAATGTTCGGACGCGTTCCGCCGTGAATCGATCCAACTGTAACAACAATTGGTTCAAGCGGACTAATTTCGCGGCTGACAATGGTTTGCAGATCCAATACAATTCGGGATGCAATTACAATTGGGTCGATACATTTTTCGGGATAAGCACCGTGTCCGCCTTTTCCGTAAACGGTAATTACAACTGTTTTTACACCGGCAAAAACAGGTCCTCCAACCAAACCTATTTTTCCAGCTTCCAGTTCTGGATTTATGTGATAGGCCAGCGCATAATCCGGTGTTGGAAATTTGGTGAAAAGTCCGGCTTCGATTGCTTCGCCGGCACCACCGCTAAATTCTTCGGCCTGTTGAGCAATAACAAGCAGCGTCCCACTCCATTCATTTTTTAATGCCACCAGAGTTCGTGCTGTTCCGGTCCAGGTCGACATGTGAATATCGTGCCCACAAGCATGCATAACGGCAACTTCATCACCGTCTTGTGTTTCTGCAATTTTTGCACTGGCAAATGGCAAATCGGTTTTTTCTTTTACCGGCAGTGCATCCATGTCGGTACGCAGCATAACAACCGGTCCGTCGCCATTTTTAAAAACGCCAACTACATTGTTTCCACCAACATTTTTTGTGACTTCGAGACCAATACTTTCGAGTTCGTTTGCCATACGTTTTGAAGTCTCAAATTCCTGAAACGATAATTCAGGATTTTGATGCAAATGTTTACAAAGTTCCAAAGCATATTCGGTTTGAAGTTTTGCTTCCTCATTTATTTTTTCGGCAAGTTGTGCAAAAGCACTATTTTGAAAGATCATAATAAGCAGGATTAAATAGGATATTCGTTTCATCAGAATGTTATTTCAGTTTAAACAATCCGAAAATAAGGAAAGTTTTGGGAAGATAAACTAAAAGTCAAGAATCCTGAATAGGAAAATACTTTAGAAGTTCTGCAAATTCAATTAATTAAAGAAGTATGGACAGAATATTATTTTAAGGCATGCAAACCACACTCTTTACCTGAGCCCTGCTCCCACCACCAGCGGCCGGCACGAAAATCTTCTCCGGGTTGAATGGCACGAGTACAAGGCTGGCAACCAATGCTAACAAATCCCTGATCGTGTAAAACATTATAAGGAACGTTGTTTTCCTTCACATAATCTTTGGTTTGTTCGAGGCTCCATTCCATTAAGGGGTTGAATTTTACAATTTCGTTTCCTGCATCCCACTCAAAATGTTGCATTTCGGCGCGGTTGTTCGATTGCGATGCACGCAAACCGGTAATCCAGATTTCGTTATCTGCCAAAGCACGTTTTAAAGGAATTACTTTACGGATAAAACAGCATTCTTTGCGGTTTTCGAGCGAATCGTAAAAACTAAACGGCCCCTTTTTATCCAACAATTCTTCAACTTTTTCGGTGGGTGGGAAATAAGCTTTTATTGGCTTTTTATATTTTTCGAGTGTGCTGCGATACACTTTGTAGGTTACGGGAAACAAACGACCAGTGTCTAAAGTCACCACTTTGATGTCTATATTATTTGAAAAAATGATGTCGGTAATCACTTGGTCTTCGTATCCAAAACTAGTAGTAAATATTACTTTTCCCTGATGCTGATCGACCAAGTATTGTAATTTTTCTACGATCGACTTTCCTGCTAATTCAGAATTATAATTTACTGTTAGTTGCTTATTTGCCATAAATATTATCTTTTCTTCGAAGCTTAAAAATATTCAAAAAATTAATTTTCACAAGTGGGAACCTGGATTTTCGGATTTTTGGATCTTCCATCTGTGATCTTCCATCTTATTTATTCCACATAAAGTACCAGCCCCTTCAGATATTCACTTTCGGGATGATAAATGTTTACCGGATGATCGGTTGGTTGTTCCATTTGATGGAGGATTCTCACATTCCGTCCTGAAATTGCTGCGGCAGAAAAAACGGCTTCGCGAAACCTTTCTTTCGAAACCACCTGCGAACACGAAAAAGTAAATACTATTCCACCTTTTCTGATTTGCTCGAAAGCGCGTGTATTAATCCTTTTGTATCCTTTTAAAGCCTGTGGTAAAGTATTGCGGTGTTTTGCAAATGCGGGCGGATCGAGAATAATCAAATCGTATTTGTCCTGAATTTCTTTTAAATACTCAAAACCATCGGCAACAAAAGCTTCGTGACGTTTGTCGTTCGGAAAATTTAATTCAACATTTTCACGCGTTAAATCGATTGCTTTTCCCGATGCATCAACAGAATGAACCGAGTTTGCACCACCTTTCATGGCATAAAAAGAAAAGCCGCCAGTGTAACAAAACATGTTTAACACGTCGCGATTTTTCGCATATTTCTGAACCAATAAACGGTTTTCGCGCTGATCGATAAAAAAGCCGGTTTTTTGCCCTGTTTCCCAATCGACTTTGAATTTTAATCTGTATTCCAGTACTTCGTTTTCCGAATCGTTGCCAAATAAATAACCGTCTTCCGATTCAACATCCGATTTAAAAGGTAGCGTTTTTGCGCTTTTATTGTAGACTGCTTTTAACTGATCGCCAAGAACTTCCTGCAGAGCTTTTACCAAATCTTCGCGAACCAGATACATCCCAATCGAATGCATTTGCATCACGGCGGTTCCATTGTAGAAATCGACAATCAATCCCGGCATTCCGTCTCCTTCGGCATGAATCAAACGAAATACATTGGTTTCTGGATTGTTTGTATAACCCAGATTTTTACGCAAATTCCAGGCACTTTCAATTTTGGTTTTCCAGAAATCGTAATCAGGAACCACCTCGGTAAACGAAACAATCCGAATCGCAATCGATCCGATCTGATAATGTCCGATTCCAAGAAATTCATCTTTGTTGGAATAAACGGTTACCAAATCTCCTTCGTTAACCGAACCGTACATCTTTTTGATTGCACCCGAGAAAACCCAGGGATGGAATCGCTTTAAAGACTGGTCTTTACCCGACTTTAAAACTATTTTCGTGAATTGATCGAGCATTATTCTTTTTTTGAAAAGTTTTCGTAGATTTTCATGGCTGTCCAAGCATCGGTAGCAGCGTAACGTTGTTGTTTTTCGTGCAATTCCTCGGCTTCCCAGTTCGATAATTGTTGTCCTTTCGAGATGCGAAATCCACAGGCGATTGCTGTGAGTTTTTTCAGACTAAAATTCTGAATTCCCAATTCTTTGGCACTTTCCTGCAATTCGACAAAACCACCAGGCGTAAAATTCTTGAACTGTTGTAAACCTTTAATATCGTCGTGAATGGCGACACCGGGTTTAATAATTTCTGGATTCGCCAAAATATCGCAAATCTTATCCGACAAGCCAATTTTATTGATTCGAATTAAATACGCGCGATCTTCAATCGAGAGTTGTAACAGTGCGACTTTATTGATTACCCCTTTTTTAAAGGATGGTTTTGTTTCCGTATCGAACCCGATAACCGCTTGTTTCGAGAGCACCGCCACCGCTTTTTTTAGTGCTTTTGGGGTGTCAACTATAATAATTTCGCCTTCAAACCATTTTAAAGGCAAATCGGTTAATTCCTCTTTTGTTATACTTTCTTTAAACATTCTCTTCGTTTTCTTCCTCTTCATTGGTTCCCCAAAACTGATCCAACCATTTTGGGTTACCTCTTCCGGGCTGTTCTTGTTCTTTCGTTTCCGATGCACTAAACTCCACGTTGCCATAAACCAGCATGTGAACCGCTCGCAGCACATTTACCAATTGTTGTCCCCACGACTCCTCGAACCGAAACAAACATTGTGCAAGTGCATCGTTCATTACTTCTTCGTTACCAATGCTGTAGGCAATCAAAAAATCTTTCAAAGCCTGATAAATATCCAGCAGATTTTCTGAAACACTGGCCGTAACCGTTTCGTTTCCGAATTGAATCGATGGATCGAAAACCTCATAAAAGCTGTCATTTTCGCTCAACAATTGCAACCATCGCTGATGCAACACATTATAATCCAACTCCGTAACATAGCTCTCCAACTCTTCATCCAAAACATTTTCGATTTTTGGTAAAACCGATGCCTTAATATAAAGTAGCGGCAAGAGTTTCTGAAGACGTTGTAAGTTTTCTAATGCCGAATGATGCGCAGCATTCTCAATCGTAGAACAATACTCGCTTGCAACCGTCACAAACTCAACAGCATTTTTTGAATATACAATTTGATGTGTATCCTGATTTTCCATATCCACTTTTAAAACTGCTGCAAAAGTAGTAAAGATTTTGAAGAATGATAAGAAGCAAAAAAAGAGGAAGGAAAAGTGTGAAAATGAGAAAATGCAAAAATAGGAACGTGTTAAATTGAAAAAAGAAGAATCGAAACGAGAAACATTTTTGCGAGCCGACAGAGACAAAGCAACTTGTATGGCAACTGAAGGACGCCACATCTTTACGAAAATCAACACTATTTTTTTTACCGCCAACTGAGACTGAACACTGCCAACTTCATCACTCCCCTGCCCACTTCATCACTCCCCTGCCCACTCCAGCAAATTATCGATACGATAAATGATTTTATTATTGTCGAGCAACCATTTTATTACCCTTTGTTTGCGTTCCTGATCTCCGTTTAATTTTAACAGCAAGGTTTCGTAGGTCAGTGGGTTTTTCAAAATTTTCTTTACATCCTTGCCAATTGCTTCAAATTCGTAGGCACTTAACGACAACGATTCCAGCGATTTACAAACATCGCAATTCCCACAGCGCGATGCATCTGTTTCGCCAAAATACTCCAACAAAATCTGACTCCGGCATTTTACCGAACTGCTTCCGTATTCGATCACCGATGCAATTCGGCTGATCATTTCCTTTTTTCGGAGGTCGTAATTTTCTTTCGAAATTTTTAAACGATCGATATTTACCCGCTCGGTCACAAAATATATAAAAGGTGTACGGTTTCGCGGAACATAATCGATGACATTCGATTTTCTTAAATGTTTCAGGTAATTGTACACCTGCTCCTGATCGATGTTCGAACGTTTTGCCAGCAACTCTTCGTCGATAGTAACATAACCGTTAAACAGCCCCGTGTACGAACGCAACACCAATTTTACAAAACCATCGAAACTTGCGTTAGCCACCTGAAATTTGTACAACTCATCGCGCGAAACCGTAAAATAAATCCGCGACGGACTGTCAACTTCTTCGGTAAATTCCAGATATCCTTCGCGCTGCAAAATTTTCAAACTGTTGTAAACCATCGCAATCTGAAACTTAAAAGCTTCGGCAAAACTTTGCACATGAAATTCTCGAATCTGACCTTTTCCAAATCCTTGTGCAATTTGCAAATAGTTACATAGTGCATCGTAAATTCGTTTGATGTTGGCAATTTCGGGGAACGAAACCGTAACACTCTTTTTTAACTTAACAGTGTCGGTATTATTGTACAACAAAACTGCTGCCGACCGTTTTCCATCGCGTCCTGCACGCCCTGCTTCCTGATAATACGCTTCGAGCGAATCTGGCGGTTGAATATGAATTACAAAACGAACATCGGGTTTGTCTATCCCCATCCCAAATGCATTGGTAGCCACAATTACACGGGTATCTCCATTTATCCAATTGTCTTGTTTCCGGCTTCTGACAAGTGTGCTTAATCCGGCATGATAAAAATCGGAAGAAATCGAATGACTTCTTAGTTCATCCGAAATTTCGCGGGTTGCTTTTCGGCTCCGAACGTAAATTATTCCCGAGCCTTTTACTTTTTTAATGGTATCGATTAAATAGGCAATTTTGTTTTCGTTGTCGCGAACCAGGTAATTCAGGTTCTCGCGTTCGAACGACATTTTTAGCAGGTTCTTTTTTTCAAAGCCCAGTTTATCCTGAATATCTTCGGAAACTTTTGGAGTGGCAGTGGCTGTTAAAGCCAGAAACTTCGCTTTTGGCAAGATCTTTCGAATTTCAATAATATTCAAATAACTTGGTCGAAAATCGTAACCCCACTGCGAAATACAATGTGCTTCGTCGACGGTTACCAGATTCACTGTCATTTGCGCCAGTCGCTCACGAAAAGGTTCAGAAACTATTCTTTCGGGAGAAACATAAAGAAATTTATAATCACCCCAAACTGCATTATCTAACGTTAATTTAATCTCGCGTGTCGACATTCCGCTGTGCACGGCCAGCGCTTTAATTCCTCGTTTATTCAGGCTTTCTACCTGATCTTTCATTAGCGCAATTAAAGGTGTTATTACAATACAAATTCCTTTTTGCGAAAGCGAATAAATCTGAAAGGTAATCGACTTTCCGCCGCCGGTTGGCATCAATCCGAGCGTATCTTTTCCTTCTGCTACCGAATTGATAATATCGAGTTGCAAAGGACGAAAATCGGAGTAGCCCCAATAACGAATTAATATCTGCCTGTAACCTTCCATTAATACAAATTAAGAAATCATTTTAAGGTTTAACAATTTTTATTGATCTAAACGTGGTCATCGCTAAAAATATTGAAGAGTAGTATACTAATTTTTTGTAGTTTTGCGCATTATTAAATCTATAAAAATAATAAAGCATGTCGTTTTTTTCAGACAAAGTGGAATTTGAAGGATTAACCTTCGATGATGTACTTTTGTTACCCTCGTATTCAGAAGTTTTACCACACACCGTAGATCTAACCTCAAAGTTTTCGCGTTCGATAACCATTAACACGCCAATTGTGAGTGCAGCAATGGATACTGTTACCGAATTCCAAATGGCTATTGCAATTGCCCGTGAAGGAGGAATTGGAGTGATTCACAAAAATATGGGGATTGAAGAACAGGCGCACCAGGTTACTACTGTAAAACGTGCTGAGAACGGTATGATTTACGATCCGATTACCATAACAGCCGAGAAAAAAGTGAGCGATGCCTTGGATTTTATGGCAAAGTATAAAATTGGCGGTATTCCGGTAGTTGATGACAATGGTTATTTAGTAGGAATTGTAACCAACCGCGATTTGCGTTTCGAAAAAAATATGGATCGTCCGATTTATGAAGTGATGACCAAAGACAATCTAATCTCAACAACCGAATCTACCGACTTGGAAAGTGCAGCAGAAATTCTTCAGCGCTACAAAATTGAAAAACTACCGGTTGTCGATAAACACAACAAACTCATCGGACTGGTTACTTATAAAGATATTACCAAAGCAAAAGATAAACCACTGGCCTGTAAAGACGAAAAGGGTCGTTTACGAGTGGCTGCCGGTGTTGGTGTTGCCAACGACACCATGGATCGGGTTGATGCACTGGTAAAAGCTCAGGTCGATGCGCTGGTTATCGATACCGCACACGGCCATTCTAAAGGGGTTTTGGAAATGCTAAAAAAAATAAAAGCCAAATATCCTGAAAAAGATGTGGTGGCAGGAAACATTGGAACTGCCGAAGCTGCAATTGCACTGGTAAAAGCAGGTGCCGACGGAGTAAAAGTTGGAATTGGACCGGGTTCGATTTGTACAACTCGTGTTATTGCAGGTGTTGGAGTTCCTCAACTTTCTGCGGTTTACCATGTAACACAAGCCATTAAAGGTTCGGGTGTTCCGGTAATTGCTGACGGTGGAATTCGTTACTCGGGCGATATTGTAAAAGGAATTGCTGCCGGTGCCAACTCGATTATGGCAGGTGGCTTATTTGCCGGTGTAGAAGAATCGCCGGGTGAAACGATTTTATACCAG
>JBNKOT010000129.1:0-3347 GCA_050294855.1 Draconibacterium sp.
CCAGGTAATGTTTTTCGATGACCGAATAAAGGTTTAACTCCACCTTTTTGGGGTCGATAAAAACAAACTTTAATTGCGAGGGATGTTTTTTATAAAGCAACGAAGTAATGATAACATTTACTCCTACCGATTTTCCTTGTCCGGTTGCACCGGCAACTAATATGTGCGGCATTTTTGCCAAATCTACCATGTAGGTTTCATTCGAAATGGTTTTACCCAAAGCAATGGGCAGTTCGGCTGTTGATTCCTGGTATTTTTTTGAACTTAAAATCGAACGCATCGAAACCACTTCGGGGTGCTGATTTGGCACTTCAATACCAATCGTTCCGCGCCCCGGAATTGGTGCAACAATTCGAATTCCAAGTGCTGCCAAACTTAGCGCTATATCATCTTCGAGGTTTTTAATTTTATTGATTCGGATTCCTGGAGCCGGTACAATTTCGTACAATGTAATTGTTGGCCCAATGGTCGCCCTGATTTTTGTAATCTCAATTTTATAATGACGAAGCGTTTCAACAATTTTATTTTTGTTGGAGATCAACTCTTCGTTGGTAACTTCTGCGGCACCAAAATTATGATCTTCCAGTAAATCTAAAGTCGGATATTTAAAACTTGACAAATCCAATGTAGGATCATAATCCTGCAATTCTTCGGTTTTATTATCGTCGGTTTCTTCCTCTTCTACTTTTTCCTGAACCGTTAAAGTAAGTTCATCTTCTTTGTCTTTTTCTTTCGATTCTGTTTCTGCAACTTCAATCGTTAATTCTTCAACCTGCAAGTCATCATCATCGCTTTCTGGTTCGAAAATTGCACGAACCACATCGTCATCTTCAATCACTTTCGAGATAGAATCGTCGACAAATATTTTATCCGAAGTGTCTTCGAGTCCAACCACTTCTTTTTCTTGTGTTTTCCGGTTAAACAAACTTCTTATAATGAAATATGCTTTTTCGAAACGAACAACAACAATTGTTAATCCTGAAATTATCAACAGGAAAATCAGACCGGCAACACCAATCATTGAGCTTAACCAATCGCTTAAAACAAATCCGTATTGTCCGCCAATATAAATGGAAGAGCCTCCGGTTGTTTTAGTAAAAATCAAACCAAAAGCAATCGAAAACCAAAGCAAGGTAATGATACTGAAGAAAAAACTTTTTGAATATTTTACCAAATTGCGGCCTAACACTTTAAAACCGCTTATAACCAAAAGGTAAATAAAAAGAAAAGATGCGACTCCAAATCCCCGGTTAATAATCATCTCCGACAAATAAGCACCTGTTTTTCCGGCTTTGTTCTGCACTTTCACATTCGAATTAAAAACAAGCTCAGACCATTTTAAGTCGAGTTTGCTTTGATCGGCAGCACAAAAAAATAAAAACGAAATAAATGCAATCAACAAATAGGCCGATACCAGCAAGATTAAAACTCCAAGAATAAACCTGAATTTCTCATTTTTAAGAAAAGAGGCTTTTGCTGTTTTCTTGTTCCGACTCGATTTTACAGGCTTCTTTCGTTTTAATGCCATTGCCAAATTTTGTTTTTGTAAGATGCAAATTTAAATAAAAAACAAAGCATATGGTTCTCAAAATTCAGGATAAACAATATTCATATCAAAAACAAAATGTTAATAACCTCATTCCAGATCAAATAAATGCCAAATCTTTAAAAAGCCTGTTATTAAATAGGTTTTTCGTTGCTGAAAGGTGATAAAAATCTGCTTCTTTTCTTCTTGCGAATTTATATGTTTGTGTAGAACTTAAACGAAAAAACATGAGCAAAATTGCCGTGGTGGCACTTGGAGGAAACGCACTTTTACGTGGCGATGAATATGGGACGATCGAGCAACAAGAACAAAATGCAACCGACACACTCGAAAATCTGATTCATTTAATTAAAGACGATTACGAACTTGTTATTTCTCACGGCAATGGTCCGCAGGTTGGAAATATACTAATGCGCAACGATGCAGGCGAACAATTGTACAATATTGCACCCATGCCACTAGACATTTGTGTGGCCGATTCGCAGGGCGGAATTGGATACATGATTGAACGCATTATGCGTAACGTGCTGAACAAACACGGCATCAAAAAGAATGTGATTACGATGGTTACTTTGGTTGAAGTGGACCAGAATGATAAGGCTTTTAAGAATCCGTCGAAACGAATCGGGAAAGTTTACAATAAGGAAGAAGCAGAAAAACTAAACGCTGAAAAAGGCTGGATTTTTAAATCGACATCGAAAACAAAAAATGGTTTCAGACGTGTTGTACCGTCTCCGACTCCTCTGGATATAATTAATAAGGACACCATCGAGCAATTATTACGTGCCGGAAATATTGTGATCGCTGCCGGCGGAGGTGGAATTCCGGTATATTTTGACGACGACAAAAACGTAAGAACAGTCGATGCAGTGATCGACAAAGACATGGCTTCGAGTTTACTCGCTACTAATATTAGTGCGAACGAGTTTTATGTGCTCACCGATGTATCTTTTATTTACAAAAACTATGGAATGGAAACCGAGGAAAAACTTGAGTTTTTAAATTACGCCGATACGTTAAAATACCTGGAAATGGGTACTTTTGCTGAAGGAACAATGGAACCAAAAATAAAAGCCTGCCTGAATTTTATTAAAAATGGCGGAGAAAAAAGTGTTATTACCGAGGCAAAAAAACTTGAAGATAAATCGTACGGATCAAAAATAACGATGGAATATGATAACTAAGGAAATTTCAGTTTGCAGTCGCAGTTTTCAAGAGGAAAAAACTGTAACCTGACCCTTGACTCTTGATTCTTGACTCTTGATTCTAAATACTAAATACTAAAATAATGGCATTTAACTTAAAAAACAGAAACTTCTTAAAACTTCTGGATTTCTCGAGCAAAGAAATCAACTTTCTGCTTGAACTTTCAGAATCGCTAAAAAAGGCAAAATACGCTGGAACAGAACAGCCGCAACTAAAAAATAAAAACATTGCATTGATTTTCGAAAAAGCATCGACCAGAACACGGTGTGCTTTCGAAGTTGCTGCTTACGATCAGGGTGCAAAAGTTACTTACCTCGGACCATCGGGTTCACAAATCGGACAAAAAGAGTCGATGAAAGATACTGCACGCGTTCTTGGCAGAATGTACGATGGCATCGAATACCGTGGTTTCGGACAGGCAATCGTTGAAGAATTGGGAAATTATGCCGGAGTTCCGGTTTGGAACGGATTAACAAACGAGTTTCATCCAACACAAATTTTAGCCGATTTTTTAACCATAAAAGAACATTCCGACAAACCGCTTTCGCAAATTAAATTTTGCTATTTGGGCGATGCAAAAAATAACATGGGAAAT
>JBNKOT010000130.1:0-4906 GCA_050294855.1 Draconibacterium sp.
TTTTAATGTCGGGAATCCGGCTTGCCCACGAAGCAAAGCTTAGTCCCATACTAAAATACACCAGCGAAACGGCCAGTCGGGTACGTTTTTTTTTGGGCGAAAGTTCAAGCGTTTCCTTTTTATCAAGGGCAATTTCACTCATTCATTTTTCCGTTATTGAATTGGGGCACAAAAGTATTAAAACATTGGAATACTGAATTTTTTAAGGTCAAAAAGACCGTTTCGTTAAGAAATTGGAAAATGGCAGGAATTGCAAGGATGTCATCTTTTTTGAGAAATGACATCACTGTAAATTCCAATTATTTTTTTGATTTTCGTAAAACTTCAGAAATATGTGCCCAGTATTTTTTGTGAAAACGCACACTCTGTTTGCCAATTATGTCGTTGTAACTTTGTGGAGTATCTTCAGGATGAAATTTACGCACATACATATCTTCGTATAAACCGGGCACTTCGGGATGAAACTGAACCGCAAAAACATTCGGATATTTTTGGTGAACCAAACCTTCAATTATTTTTCCATCGGGAGAGTAGGCGGTTATTTCCATTCCTTGCCCCAGTTTTTCAATCGCTTGGTGGTGACTGCTGTAAATTCTGGGTTGCCAGCGTGGTGAAACATGTACAGCTTTTGCAAAAAACGGATTTTCAGAAAACTGAATGGTGTGCAAGTTGATGCCCATCAGTAAACTGTCTTTCACAATGTTTTGCCAGTAATTTCGATGTAAATTGGTTCTTCCGAGAGCAACGGTTTCTTCAGCATTTTCAGCGCCATAAATTTCAGCCGGAATGTCTTGAATTAAAGTTCCGCCGGTTGCCACATTCATGGTTTGCATGCCCAGGCAAAATCCGGTTACTACATAATTGGGGCGTTTGGTTAACAAAGCCGTATAATTTTCGTTTTGCGAACCTCCCAAAAGATGAAATAAAAAGGTAGCTTCGAAATAATGTCGGCCCGGGTCGGTAACAACCGATAGTGTATTTTCTTCGCCATAAATACCGGGTGGAATATCGGGGCCGCCAAAAAAGAAAACACCAACCGAATTTTTAAAAACCTTTTCGAGTTCAGCAGAACAATCGTTGTTTTCAAAAAGATTTTTTTCGTTTAAATCGCCACTTATTTTATGCAGATAAAAGTTGGAGAGGTGGTTTTCTTCGATGTATTTTTTTGTTTGTTCGAAATCGTAATTTTGCCCTTCGTAAAAAACGCCGACAAATTTCATTTTCCGTTTTTTAATATCCAGTAATTTAGTTTTGGTAAGATATTGAATAGTTTGCAGATTATGAACCGTTGGATTGGTGAGTAGAATGTATTTTTTGTGATGATTAAAATCGGTGTCGAAAAAATGCTGCGGAAATGCTGAAAAAACAAATAGTACAGCTAACAAAAGCAGAAAAAATCTTTTCATTTCGTTTAGTTTTAGAATTCAAATATAACAATTGCAATGTTTGGGCGAAACTGTTTATGGTGCAATTTCAAACAAAATGGTTTTTAAATCTAACAGACCAGTTAAAACTTTGTACATTTGTAAATCAAAAAATATAATATTAGTTATGAAATTCAATTTTAAATCTACTTACGTTATTATTGCTGTAGTAATAATGATTGTATTGTTATTGTTTGGTGGTAAAATGTTTTTAATTCTCGATGCCGGTGAGCGGGGAGTAATTTTTAAACCTTATTCAACAGGGCTTGATAAAGACAATATTTATGGTGAAGGTTTCCACATTATAGCACCATGGAATAAAATGTACGTATACGGAGTGCGCGAGCAACAACGCGATGAACCAATGGATGTGCTCGATAAAAGTGGTTTATCAATTAGCGTGGATATTACCGTTCGTTTTAATCCGATTTTTAACGAAATTGGTTTTCTCTACGAGCAATTTGGTGTAAATTATATTAATGTTTTGGTTATCCCCGAAGTGCGTTCTACGGTTCGTCAGGTTGCCGGACGTTATACTGCAGAAGAAATTTATTCGACAAAACGTGCAGAGGTTGAATTGGCAATTATTGAAGAAACGCGCGAAGTGTTAGGAGAAAATTACATTCAAATGAAAGCGCTTTTGATTCGTTCGATCAATTTACCCGAAAAAATTAAAGGTGCAATTGAAAAGAAACTGGAAGAAGAACAAAAGGCACTGGGTTACGAATATATTCTGCGAAGTGAGGAATCGAAAGCCGAACAGCGCAGAATTGAAGCGGAAGGAATTGCGGCGTATAACCGGATTATCAATGCCAGTTTAACCGATCAGATTTTAAAACAACGTGGTATTGAAGCCACTACATCTTTGGCCGAATCGCCAAATTC
Organism: Draconibacterium sp.; assembly: GCA_050294855.1. Classification (GTDB taxonomy): domain Bacteria; phylum Bacteroidota; class Bacteroidia; order Bacteroidales; family Prolixibacteraceae; genus Draconibacterium. The sequence continues at coordinate 2,310 of JBNKOT010000130.1, forward strand.
TAAAGTAATTGTAATTGGAGGTGGTAAAGACGGACTTCCGCTAATTTTAGGCGGTAATTAAAATATTTCACGATAATAGTAAACAGGCTGGTGATTTACCGGCCTGTTTTTGTTTTTTGAACTTTGTAGAAAATTGGATTGACAATGAGGCAGCAGAATTTGTTTTCTGATTCCTGATTTCTTATTTATTTTATTGGAAATTTCTTATTTTACTCGTTCAAAATTTTTTACGTCAGCTTGTTCAAAAAATAAATCACGGGAAAGTACTTGTGCGAGATTGAATAGAGAGTTCAAAATAGATGCATTTTAAACCATAAATTAGAGCGTAATTCGCAAATGAAAAAAATTGTAAATCCCTGGAAAGAGCCAAATAACCGACACGAATACAATTGTTTTGGATGTTCGCCATTTAACGAATTTGGTTTGCAACTCGAGTTTTGGGAAGACGGCGAAGAATTGCTTGCAAAATGGCAGCCACGAAAATCGTTGGAAGGCTGGATGGGAGTGATACACGGAGGAATTCAAGCTACTCTGCTAGATGAACTGGCCGGTTGGATTGTGATGATAAAAATGAAAACCGCGGGCGTGACTTCGGAAATGAATATTCAGTATTTAAAACCGCTCAACATTTCGAAGGGCGAAATTACGGTTCGCGGAAAATTAATTTCGGTTGAAAAGCGTCTGGCAAAAATCGAGTGTTCGCTTTTCGATAATGAAGGTGTTGAGTATGCAAAAGCACAGCTTAATTATTTTTATTATCCCGAAGCAATAGCCAAAGCAAAGTTTCATTATCCGGGAATCGAAGCATTCTACGAATAATAAACAGCCATTAATAGTTGTATTCTTTCGAGAATCTTCTTTACTTTCCAAAGGATATAATTTATGAATGGAATTTTCGTTGATTAGAAAGAGTAATTTTAAAATTATAAACCCGGTATCAGTTGAAAATAAATTTTTGAAAGATGCAAACTCAAAAGCGCAAATGCAGGTGCTAAATTGAAAAGTGGGAGGAATTAATTAAAACCACTCACACCAAAGTGTTAGAATATTAGACATAAAATGATGTACAATTGAATAATAATTTTTTAAGAAAAATGAACTTTTTTAAGCCACTTTTAATCTTATTTATCAGCTTCTTTTTTGCTTTTTTTTCGAATAACAGTGCTGCACAAAACAATGTTGCCTTCGAAAAATTATACAATCAAGCAAAAAGTTTTTACGACAATCATAATTATAAACAAGCAATTCTTGCCGGGAAAAAGGCAAATGCACTCGACAATACTCATTTAAATACACACTTAATTTTAGCTTATAGTTACGAAGAAATCGATTCTGTGGATGCCGAAATTTTTCACCTGAAAAAGGCGCTTGCTCTTGCAGATGTACCAGAAGCAAATTATTGGTTAGCAGAAGCGTTTCATAAACTTGGGCGCTATTCCGAAGCGTTATATTATTACAATCGATACAAAGACAATCCATACATTTCGGGCAATAGAAAACTAATAATGGCCTGTAAAATGGCCGATGCCACTTTTAAAATTCAGTCGTTAAAAAATATAATCAAATTTGATTCTGAAGTTTCAAACAGCGATCAATATTGGCCGGTTTCGAGTTCAGAAGGGAAAGAATTACTTTTTGAACCCCTTGGCAAAGAAACTAAAATAGGGTTCAAAAACTCGTTTGTTTCAGTAATGGGAGAGGAAAGTGCTGACAATTCAAAAAATCTGGATACAAAAGTCAATGCCGAAAGTCCAAGTTCGTCAGTATCGGAACCCGAAATTGTTTTCTTTTCGGCTTGTAACCGACCCGATGGAATGGGTGATTGCGACATTTATTTTTCGCGAATTGTTGATGGAGTGTGGAGCGAAGCTAAAAATGCAGGACGTGCATTAAATACCGAATTTGCAGAGTTGCAACCTGCATTTTCAAGCAAAAACAAGGTATTGTATTTTTCGAGTAACCGCCCCGGAGGAAAAGGAGAGAAAGATATTTGGAGTGCCCAATTAACCGGATTTTCAGAAGAAGGTATGCCGGTTTGGGGAAGCATTGAAAACAGAAGTGAAATGAATTCTGAAGGCAACGAAATTTCGCCTTTTTACGATTCTAAAAACCAAAATCTTTATTTTGCTTCCAACGCGCGAATTGGACTGGGAGGATACGATTTATATCAGTCTTCGGCTGCAGCAAGCGGCAATGTTCAGAAAATAAAAAATTTGGGCTATCCAATAAATACCGATGCCGACGAACTTGGACTTTTAGTTACGTACATGTACGACACCGCCTATTGTACTTCGGCCAGAGACAAGGGCAAAGGACTCGAAATTTTTGCGTTTAATTTAACCAGTGGATTACATACCGATCCTTCGAATTATATGCTGGTTAAACTGATCAATAAGAAAACACGGCAGGCGATTCCTGCTGATATTGAACTTCTAAATCTAACACCCGGCTCTACCGAAGTCAGGCTGGAAAAACTAAACGAGAATGGCGAAAAAATAGTTCGTATTCGTCCGAACATAAACTACCAAATCAACATTGCCGAAAATGGTTATATGTTTTATTCGAAAGAAATTCTTCAGCAAAACGCAAATACATTG
>JBNKOT010000131.1:0-1545 GCA_050294855.1 Draconibacterium sp.
CCGAAGTAGATGGATTATACGAAAAGTATCGGGACTGGGGAATCATTTCTGACGAAGAAGCGAATGGTGGTTTTGTACCGATTATTAAAGGTGGTTTGGTGGTCGACACGCGCGATAATAAACCAAATCCGATGAAAGGAATCTGGACCGAAGCTGTTTTAGTTGGGGCGCCCGACTTTTTGGGAGCAGAAAGTTCGTTTGCAAAAATAAGTTTTACGCACCGGCAATATTTTACCCTTATTCCGGAAGATTTATCGCTGGTTTATCGTCTGGCTTATCAAACAACAATTGCCGGGCATGCACCTTATTATTATCAAAGTCAGGTAATTACGTCGGTAATGAAAGGTGCGAGTTCAGAAGGATTAGGCGGTGCAAAATCTTTACGTGGTATTCGTAGAAACAGAATAGTTGGCGATGGATTTTTCTATGGAAACGTTGAAGCTCGTTGGAAATTTGCCCGATTCCAATTCATCAATAACAATTTCTATCTGGGATTAAATGCATTTACCGATTTTGGGCAAGTTACCAAAACTATCGATGTTCCGGAAGAACTCGAATCGATGGATGAATTTTTCGATATTGGTGCCGAAAAAATGCACTTCTCTTATGGAGCCGGTTTACGGGTTGTTATGAATCAGAATTTTGTAATTGCCCTTGATTATGGTTTTGCTGCCGACGACCGCGACGGAACTTCAGGATTATACATCGGGTTAAATTATTTGTTCTAGAATTTTGGGAGGATAACTTTTCCTTCTTTTTCTATTTCAACGATAAAACTGTTGATCACAACGAAAAAATTCTTAGTTGATTTTGTAAATAGTTAGTTTCGATGAAAGATTTAAATGCAAAAATTATGAAAGCAAGAAATTTTTCAATCGTATTGTTAATCACTGTACTTTTTTCGGGTTGTGTGGTGTATTCTTTTTATCCGCTTTATACTCAAAAAGATTTATTCGAAAATGATATTTTGCTCGGCGAGTGGATGGATGACGACGGAACTGAATGGAACTTTGAGCATGCCTATTATGGCAAAAAAGTTCCGGAGAATATCGACAAAACTTCGTATGTACTCTATTTAAAAGACAAAGACGAAAGAGCATCGGAGTTTAGCGTTCATGTAATTGAATTGGGAGGCCATTATTTTTTAGACTTTTACCTCGAAGATTTTTTAGATGATTCGGAATTAAAACTGGCCGATTTTCACATTATTCCGGTGCATACTTTTGCTAAACTTGTGGTGGAGGAAAATCAGCTTTTTATTAATTGGTTCGATCAGGATTGGTTAGAAGGTTTAATAAAAGAAAATAAGATTCGTATTCATCACGAAGAAACCGACGATATTATTTTATTAACTGCAAAACCCAAAGAATTGCAAAAATTTGTAACCAAATATGTCGATTCCGAAGCAGCTTTTAAAGATGGTATAGAGGCGATTTTAAGCAGAAAATAGTGATCAGAAAAATAAATAGCATTTTTATTCGCTTGTCGAACGATCGGATCTTTCAACACTTTTTATTTTGGTGTTTGTCGTTTCTTATTTTAATG
>JBNKOT010000132.1:0-12483 GCA_050294855.1 Draconibacterium sp.
ACTTTCAACCAAGCACTTTAAAAGATTAAATTATTCCCCCTAGTCCATTTCTTCTTTCAGCCAGGCCGGGCGGTTTGTCGTAATTCCGGAAACTCCAAGATCGCTTAAACGTTTTGCTTCTTTTGGGTCGTCGACTGTCCAGGCCAAAACTTCGAGATTGTTTTGTTTTGCCAGTTCAACAATTTCCTTATCGATGATTGATGATTTTAAATTTACACCGGCCAAACCATTTTCTGAAGCCTGTACCATTTTTTTGCTTAATCCCGATTTTGAGGAAGACAACCAATAACACTTATTTTCAGGAAATGATTTTTGCGTTGCCAGAATGGTTTTCCAGTCGAAACAAATAAAAACAATTTGATTAGCTTTTTCGGTGTTTTCCAAAATACGTTCGATTGCCGGAAGCACTTCGCGGCCACACTTAATTTCAACCACCAGTTTTTTGCCGGCAGGAACAGTGGCAATAATCTCGTTCAAAAACGGAATTTTTTCACCTTTAAATTCATCACCCTTCCAAATTCCTGCATCTAAATCGCGTAAAAGCGTCGATGGAGAATCTTCGATCGAAAGATTTTTTTTGCCCGAGCAAGTTCGTTTTGTGTCTTTATCGTGAATCACCATCACCCGATTGTCTTTGCTCTGATACACATCAACTTCAACGGCATCGGCTCCCAACTCCCACGCTAAATTTGCTGCAGCAACTGTATTTTCCGGCGCCAAATATGAGGCTCCCCGGTGTGCAATAAACTCGGATTGTGCAAAACTTTGAATGGTCAGAATGATAAAAAGGACAATTATTTGAAATCTCATTTGATTCGTTATTTGTTGCTCGAAGATAAGCAGATAAAAAGATTTCTGATGATAATAAGTTTAAAAAATGTAGTTTTGGTTTTTCTTTTTAAATACAAACAATTTATATTCGAATAGTCGGTTAAAAAAGAAGATGTTAACCGATAACGATTTTGAGTTGTCGGTTTAAACCAATGAAAATTGATGAAAAACAAAAAACAAAAAAGTAAAGATCCCTTTCACGAAAGTTATTTCAAAAAAACGACCAATTCAATCGGGGTTGGACTTTTAATTGGACTATCGTATTTGCCTTTTTGGTTCCTGTATCTCCTTTCCGACATTTTTTATTTTGTGCTTCGCTATCTGGTAAAGTACCGACAAAAGGTAATCACCGAAAACCTTACTTTTGCATTTCCCGAAAAATCAGATGCTGAAATAAAAGAAATCACCCACAAATTCTATCGTCATTTTTGCGATCTGTTTGTGGAAAACATTAAAGCCTACAGCATGGGCGAAAAAGAATTCTCGAAACATTTAACGATTAATAATTTAGATCAATTTAAAGAATATTATGAGAAAGGCAGAAGTCTTATATTTTTTGGTATGCATTACAACAATTGGGAGTGGAGCAGTTTTACCGCACGCGAACAAATCCACGACATAAAATTCGTGTACAATCCGATTCGAGGAAATCAGGCTTTCGAACGTTTTATCACACACATCAGAAGTCGTTGGGGAGCCCAAACCATTCCGGTAAACCGCTCGTCGAGAGTTGTGTTGAATTTTGGAAAAGCAAAACCCGAAGCCATTTGGTTGGGAGCCGATCAGTCGGCTTTGCCCACTTCAAAATTCTGGACCATTTTTTTAAATCGTGAAGCTCCGTTTTTTTCAGGGCCCGAAAAAATAGCGAACATTTCGAATCAACCGGTATTTTTACATGTTACACGAAAAGTAAAACGTGGAAAATATGTAGTAGATTTTATTCCGCTTTTCGATCAACCAAAAGAAGTAGAACCCAACGAAATTCTGCTGACTTACATTCGAAAAATGGAAGAGATAATTCGTGAGGCACCCGAGTATTATTTATGGTCGCACCGGCGATGGAAACATACAAGGCCCGAGGGAATACCTTTGACCTTTTCGAATTCTGGCCTTACACCTGACCCAATTCAGCCTTAATTTTATTCTCGATTTCCAAGGTTAATTCTTTGATGTCGCGCCCTGACGGATCGATCGCAGGCAAAACGGTATAGCTTAGTTTTGTGCCGAAAGTTAAGGGGAAATAACCTTTTTTCATTAGTTCACTATTCCCATCAATAACAAAAGGTACGATTAATGCAGAAGGTGCATATTTTAATAATGAAGCAATTCCGGCATGCTGGAACTTTTTAACTTTTCCGTCTTTGCTTCGTGTGCCTTCAGGAAAAATACTGGCACAATATTTTTCCTTTTCGATGTGTTTCCCCAATTTCATGATCTCGGTAACTGACTGTCGCGGATTTTTTCGATCGATGAGTGCCGATCCACCATGACGAAGATTGTACGAAATACTCGGAATTCCTTTTCCCAATTCAATTTTAGAAACATATTTTGGGTGATGTTTCCGGAAACCAACTACAATGGGTGGTATATCGAACGTGTTTTGGTGGTTGGATACAATTATAAACGGACGGTCTTTGGGCAAGTTTTTAAATCCTTTAAACTTGATTTTTGCGCCTACAATTGTTAAACCGTACACCAAAATAAAATTCAGTATATCGACCGATTTTTTTCGCGGATGATAGCCACCCAATAGCCGTAACACAACTTGTATTGGATGAAAAATGATTAGCGTGAGACCAAAAAGCAGCAGATACAACGGCGACAACAAGTAAGAAAGTACGGTTTTCATGTGTTTACAATTGTATGTATTTAAAGAAATATATTCGACGAAACTCCGCTATTTAAACAATACTTATTTGAAAATTTATCAATCGACAAATGCACGGTCGTTTCATTTATACCTTATTTAAAGAACAAAAGAACAAAAAATATACTGAATTTTGCGATCATTAAACAGTTCGATAAAAACTGCTTAATCATTTTTCGCAATACAGCGCAATATTCTTTACTCTATTTTTTAAAAATTTTAATGGCAGGTTTATTCTCAGCTTGCACCAGGTACATTCCTCTCGCTAACGTTTTTGTATTGATAATCGTTGTTGAATTTTCGGGTTGAAAACTTATCACTTTCACTCCCAACTGGTTATAAATCGAAATATTTTTTGTTGTTTCATCTGACTGAATGGTAATCTCGTTGTCGAAATAAGTTGGATAAACATTTATTTTCTCTTTTATTTTGATAAAATTTAATCCTGTTTCAACCGGCGTGGTATACGATTTTATTTCAGGCATTTCATCGAGTGTAATCACGTAGTCGCTGGCAAAGGCTTTTTTCCACAAATCGAGCGAATTATGTTTGCTATCTCGCACAAATTCGCCATTCCATGGCATAAACCACGACCAACCGGCGTCATCTTTAATGATATTATCGACGTCGGGGAAAGATCCGCATTCGCTAATGGTTACCATCTTTTTTCCTTCGTAAAGACTCACCATTTCGTTAAACTCAAGTACCTGCGAAGAATGATCTCCTTCGCGGTAAATATCGCGGCCAACAATATCAACATATTCATCGCCAGGATACCATTCGGTATCGTTGGGTTCGTGTGTCCAAACCCAAATCAGGTTATTCAATCCATTCACATTCACCATTCGGTCGAACATTACGTGCCACAATTCTTTGCAGGCTTCGGGTCCGTTTGCTCCCCACCAAAACCATCCTCCGGCTGCTTCGTGCAAGGGACGCCAGATTACCGGAATCCCAAGATTCTGAAATCGTTTCAATTCTCCCGAAACAAAGTCAATATCTTTAATCATTGCTTTATAATCATCCGACGAAGGATCAAATATTTTGGTGATATCGAAGTTTGTTTTGTCGGTATAAAACTCTTCTGTAATTCGCGATGGATCGCGCCAGTGCCAGTGGAAATTTAAAATCCCATTACTTTCGGCCCAGGCTTTTCCCTGTTTGAAAGGTAAATTCTGATCGTACCACGAATCGTAACCACGATCGAGAAACAAGTAATCGAGACCAACCAGTGCCGGACTTTTTCCGGTTCTGCTTTTTAACCAGTTTGCTTCCTCCACATTCGAAACGCCGGAAATTATTTTAGAATTATAGTTGTCGTACAAAAACTGGTACAATCGTTTTGTTTCATCCATTGGTTCAGGAGTAACCAACGTTGTGCTGGTATTAAAACGTTCAGCAGGATTCACTTCTTCAAATTCAATATAATCGATGTTTATCCAACCCCACGATTTGGTAATTTTCAAAACATGTTCTCGGGCTGCGAGCTTCACATAAGTTAAAACTTTAAGCCGTACAAAATTAGCATCGTCAGTAATAAAAGTTACGGTTGAACCATCGATCGAAAGATTATTTGCTTTATATCCGTGAGGCGAAGCAACCTGAATGTACAAATTATAGTTTGCTTCTTTTTCAAAATTCAAATTGAAGGTTAAGTTCCCTTCTTGCTGTGCGACATAATATCCTCCTGATGCTAAGTCACTTGCCTGTTTTGTAGCGTCTCCTGAAAGTGTAGCTGTTTCGGCCTCAATTTTTTGAGAGTAGCCGTTAAAAACAGCGAATACAAAAATTATTAGAAAAAATAATTTTCCCGACATGACTATAGGTTCTAGGTTTAATTTAGGTCGCTCCAAAGTTTATTCATTTTCTTCGATGTTTCCATCAGAAAATTAAGAATAAAAAAATAAAAAAAGAGGTTCCGGCTAATCCACGTTCAGGTCAAGGGAAAGTGATTTTTAAATCGGATAAATATCCTCTTTTGCCGGAAACCTCATTGAAAAAACTGCACTGTTTAATTTCTATAAAAAAATCGTACTATTTCGTTCTTAAAAATTCATCTACATTTTTTGCTGCTACTTTACCGGCTTCAATTGCATGTACAACCAAACTTGCACCTTTTTCTACATCGCCGGCAGCAAATATTTTTTCTACCGATGTTTGTTTTTTCTCGTCCACTTTAACGTTTCCACGTCCGTCGTATTCAACATCGAGTTGTTCTAACAACCCTATGTGCACCGGCTGTGTGAACCCCATCGAAAGCAGCGCCAAATCCACATCAACAATTTCTGCTGATCCGGGAATTTCGGCCAATGCCCACCTTCCATTTTCATCTTTGTTCCACTCCACCTGTACCAACTCGGCTTGTTTAAGTTTACCGTTTTCTCCGATAAAACGTTTGGTTGAAAGGCTCCACCGACGTTCACAACCTTCTTGGTGAGAACTTGATGTCCGCAAGGTATTTGGCCAATACGGCCATGGATTATTGTCTTCTCTTTTTTCTCCCGGTTTTGGAAGAATCTCTATTTGAGTAACCGAAGCAGCTTTTTGACGAACTGAAGTTCCAACACAATCCGAGCCGGTATCGCCACCTCCAATTACCAATACATTTTTATCTCTGGCCAACAGACGATCCTCTTCTGCAATTACTTGCCCACTAACCACTTTATTTTGCTGCGTAAGAAAATCCATTGCAAAGTGTACGCCATCCAATTCACGCCCTTCGATGGGCAGATCGCGTGGCTGTTCAGCACCCATTGCCAAAACCACTGCATCGAATTCTGCTAAAAGTTCATCTTTTGTCACATCTGTTCCAACGGCAACATTGGTTTTAAAAATGATTCCTTCTTCGGCAAACAAATTTAGTCTGCGATCGATAATTCTTTTATTCAGTTTGAAATCGGGAATGCCATAACGTAATAAACCTCCAATTGCATCTTGTTTTTCGAAAACTGTAACTAAATGTCCGGCACGATTTAACAAATCGGCAGCCGACAAACCTGCTGGCCCCGAACCAATTACAGCCACCTTTTTACCCGTTCTGCTCAGCGGTGGATTGGGCACCACAATTCCTGCATCAAATGCCTGCTCAACAGTAGAACACTCGTTTTCGCGGATCGTAACTGCTTCTTCGTGAATGGCAAGCACACACGATTTTTCGCATGGCGCCGGACAGATTCTTCCTGTAATTTCAGGAAAACTGTTAGTCGAATGTAATATATAATAAGCTTCAGCTTTGTTTCCTTTGTAAACCGCGTGTTGCCACTCCGGAATTTTACTTCCGACGGGGCATCCCCAATGGCAAAATGGAATGCCACAATCCATACAACGCGATGCTTGTAGGCGTCTATCTTTTTCGTTTAAGGTTTGTTCTACCTCACCGAAATCATAAATTCTTTCTTTTGCCGGCCGATAACCTGCTTCCTTCCGGGTTACGGTCATAAATCCTCTTGGATCTCCCATATCTTGTTCCTTTACTTTCTGTTAATAATTTGAATACTACTCGTGACGCGATGGATCGTCTTCGGTTAATTGTAACTTCTTTTGTAACTCCTTCAGTTTTTGTTCTTCCATTACTTTTTTATACTCGAACGGAATTACTTTGATAAACAAAGGAAGATACTCTTCCCAGTTGGTCAGAATTTTTGAAGCCAGTGTACTTTGTGTGTAAAGCAGATGATTGCTGATTAATGTCTGCAATTCCTGAATATCTGCTTTATCTTCCACGGGCACCAAATCGACTAATCCCTGGTTACAATAATAATCGAAATCGCCAATTTGGTCCAACACATAGGCAATTCCTCCACTCATTCCGGCAGCAAAATTTCTTCCGGTTTTTCCAAGCACAACAACACGACCACCGGTCATGTATTCGCAGCAGTGATCTCCTGTTCCTTCAATAACCGCTTTTGCTCCCGAGTTTCGAACACAAAAACGTTCGCCTGCAACACCCCGGATATAAGCTTCGCCTTTGGTCGCGCCATAAAACGATGTGTTTCCGATAATAATATTTTCTTCGGGTTTAAAAGTTGATCCGAGTGGCGGAACCACTACAATTTTACCACCGGAAAGACCTTTCCCGATGTAATCGTTCGAATCGCCTTCTAAACGGAATGATACTCCTTTTACCAGGAACGCGCCAAAACTTTGTCCGGCAGTTCCGTGAAATGTGCAATTGATGGTATCTTTGGGTAATCCTGCTTCGCCGTATCTTTTTGAAATTTCTCCGGAAAGCATCGCTCCAACCGTTCTGTCGACATTTACAATATCGTGCGACAACCAAACTTTTTCGGCACCTTTAATGGCACGTTTTGCTTCTTTGATCAACGAAAAATCGAGATGATCGCTGTTTGGATTTGTATTCGGTTGCGTGTTATGAATTGGATATTCTTTTGCTACTTTTGGCATGTACAACAAATTCGAGAAGTCGACATTTTTCATTTTCCAGTTGTGTACATCTTTATCAACTTCCAAAAGATCGGTGCGACCAACAATATCATCAAATTTCCGGAAACCCATTTCAGCTAGGTATTCTCTGATTTCCTGAGCTAAAAATCTGAAAAAGTTAACGGTAAATTCCGATTTCCCGATAAAACGTTTTCTTAACTCTTTGTCTTGAGTTGCAATTCCGGCCGGACAAGTATTCATGTGGCATTTCCGCATCATAATACATCCAAGCACAATTAAAGCCGAAGTTGAAAATCCAAATTCTTCACCACCCAAACAGGCCAGTGAAATTACATCGCGGCCTGTTTTTAACTGACCATCGACCTGTAATTTTACACGTCCACGCAGGTTGTTCAACACCAGTGTTTGTTGAGTTTCAGCAATTCCGAGTTCAACCGGCAAACCGGCATGTTTAATCGAACTTGCCGGACTCGCACCTGTTCCTCCATCGGCACCAGCAATAATAATTACATCGGAATAAGCTTTTGCAACTCCTGCCGCAACGGTTCCAACTCCACCTTCCGACACAAGTTTTACCGAGACTTTAGCCGTAGGATTTGTTGTTTTTAAATCATAAATCAACTGCGCTAAATCTTCAATCGAATAAATATCGTGATGTGGTGGTGGCGAAATCAGGGTAATTCCGGGTGTAGAATTACGTGTTTTTGCAATAATTTTATTGACTTTATATCCGGGCAACTGCCCCCCTTCTCCGGGTTTTGCACCCTGTGCCACTTTAATCTGAAGTTCGTCGGCGTTGGTCAGGAAATTATTGGTTACACCAAAACGCCCCGATGCAACTTGTTTAATTTTACTGTTCCGATTGGTTCCAAAACGACCAGGATCTTCACCGCCCTCACCTGTATTGCTTCGCCCGCCAATTGTATTCATGGTAACCGCCAAAGCCTCGTGTGCCTCTTTACTAATCGACCCGTAGGACATGGCTCCGGTAACAAAGCGCTTCATGATTTCTTCTATCGGTTCCACTTCTTCGATTGGAATCGGATTGGTTTTAAATTTAAAACAGCTCCGGATAAATGCCGGTTTTCTGTTTTGCTTATCTACCAGCGTGCTATACTCTTTAAATTTGCTGTAATCGTTTGTTCGGGTTGCCCACTGCAATAATCCGATCGACTCTGGATTCCATGCGTGATGTTCTCCGTATTTCCTCCATTCGTAAACACCTCCGCTTTCGAAACGGAAAGGTTCAGGAGTATTATCAACTTTATAAGCATCTTCGTGGAAAATGGTGGCTTCCCTGCAAATCTCTTCCATACCTACCCCACCAATTTTTGAAATGGTATCGGTAAAATATTTATCGATAATTTCCTTACTAACACCAATCGCTTCAAAAATTTGCGCACCATGATAACTGCGCAAAGTTGATATTCCCATTTTCGAGAATACTTTTAACAATCCTTTGTCGATGGCTTTAATGTAGTTCTTTCGGGCCTCTTTATATTCCAGATCTATTTTACCGGATTTTACCATGTGATCGATGGCCGCAAAAGCCATGTATGGATTAATTACACTGGCTCCGTATCCTAATAAAAGTGCAAAATGAGTTACTTCGCGGGCTTCACCGGTTTCAACGATAATTCCCACCTGCATTCTTTTTTTCGCTTTTATCAGATGATGATGTACAGCAGCTACCGCCAGCAAGGACGGAATCGGAGCATATTCCTCCGAAATTTTACGATCGGTAAGAATGATGTAATTTTTTTTGTCGTCGACTGCTTTTTCGGCATCGGCAAGCATTTTATCCATGGCCTCCTCAAAACCTTTAGTACCCTCTTTTACCGGAAACATCATTGGGATGGTTTTATGTGAAAACATCTCATCCTTTAAATCTTTGATTTTCCCTAAATCGGTGTTAATCAGTACCGGACCGGCAAATTTAATAAGTTTGCAATGTTCCGGACTTTCAGCAAGAATATTCGAATTTAGTGCTCCAATGTAATTGGTAAGTGCCATCACCAGCCCTTCACGAATCGGATCGATTGGTGGATTGGTAACCTGCGCAAACATTTGTTTAAAATAATCGAAGAAACGTTTGGGTTTATCAGAAAATACAGCAGGAGGAGCATCGTTCCCCATCGAACCGGTTGGCTCAGCCGCATTTTTACTCATCGGCTGAATAATCTCATACATATCTTCTTTTGTGTATCCAAAAACTTTCGATTTTGTTTCAAAATCTTCGATCGAGGAAGGAACACGTTTTTTTACTTTGATGTCTTTCATCTGCATGCGGTTTTCTTTTAACCACATACCATAAGGATTTCGCCGACTCAGCTGTTCTTTTACTTCCTGATCGGGAATAATAATTCCGAGTTGAGTATCTACCAACAATAATTTTCCCGGGCGTAAACGTCCTTTTTCTTTTATTTCATGTACAGGGAAAGTTTGTACGCCAACTTCCGATCCCATTACAACCAAACCTCCTTTTGTAATTACATAACGCGAAGGACGCAAACCATTTCTATCCAGCGTTCCGCCGATGTATCTTCCATCAGAAAAAACCATGGAAGCAGGTCCGTCCCACGGTTCCATAATAGTTGAGTGATATTCGTAAAATGCTTTTAAACTATCAGGAATTGGATTTTTCTGATTAAACGATTCCGGAATCATCATACACAACGAGTGTGGCAACGACCGGCCTGTTAAATGTAGAAATTCCAAAACATTGTCGAAAGAAGCAGAATCCGATTTTCCGGGTTCGATAACCGGAAGCAATTTTTGCAGATCCTCACCAAAAACCTCCGATTTCATCAATGCTTCGCGCGCCTGCATCCACAAACGGTTTCCTTTAACGGTATTTATTTCGCCGTTGTGCGCAACAATACGAAATGGCTGAGCCAAATCCCACGCAGGGAATGTATTGGTGCTAAACCTCGAATGCACCAAAGAAATGGCACTTTTGAATTTTTCGCTTTTAAAATCGAGAAAATAATTGCGAAGCTGGTTGGGCGTTAACATCCCTTTGTAAATAATCGTTTTTGCCGACAAACTGGGTTGATAAAAAAAGTCTTTTTGCTCCAGACTGGAATCACGAATTTCCTTTTCAACCAATTTTCTGACGATGTATAGTTTTCTTTCCAGCGTATCTGTTTCGAGATTTGCCTTAACAAAAACCTGCTTAATTGCAGGCTCCCGAAGTTTTGCAATTTCTCCGGGTGCCGAACTATCGACCGGCACATCGCGATAGCCCACCAATTTTAAACCTTCGGCTTCAATATGACGCGTTAAAACGTTGATACAAAAATCGGCTTCCTTTCCGTCTCGGGGAAGAAAAATAAGTCCGGTTCCGTATTTCCCGACTTCACCAACTCGAAGTTTCAAAACCTCGGTAATAAATTCGTGTGGAATCTGAAGTAATATACCGGCTCCGTCGCCGGTAGAATTATCAGCTCCGGTAGCCCCCCTGTGATCCATATTTTCGAGAACTTCTAATCCTCGTTCTACTATTTCGTGAGAAGGTTTTCCTTTTATGTGGGCAACAAATCCAATCCCACAGTTATCGTGTTCATTTGCAGGGTCGTACAACCCCTGCACTTTTGGCAAGCTCATCTGCATCATTTTTCTCCTATATTTTACTCATTTGCATACAACCCCCAAGACTTGCACAAAAGACAAGAAACTTTGAAATTGTTAGCAAAAATCTATTTTATTTTACGAAGTGAAATCAAAAATAATTAAAACCACGAAAATCTGCAACTTCGAAAATCCTATAGTGTGTTAAATAACATACTCTTAACCTTCTAAATTACAAAAAAATAGAACCAATTGAAAAATTAAAAATCACAAAAAAGTGACATTTATCACATTTTCAGGACATTAAAAATTACTTCAAAAGGTTTTCGATTGATTTTTCGATTTTTGGGAAGTTAAAATTGTTCAGAACTAAATTCTTAGATTCAGAAATTTCCTCGAGACATAAATTTCCGATACTTCCTTCGTGGGTATGATTCACCATTTTTTCGGGTTTAAAATTTCCATTTTCGATTTGCGCTCCAACCTGTTTGTACGCCTCGCGAAACGGAGTGCCCTGTAAAACCAGTTTATTTACCTCTTCAACACTAAAAAGATAATTGTATTTCGTGTCGTCTAAAATGTTTTTATTCACCGAAACATTTTGAAGTGCAAGGGTAGCAATTTTCAAACAATCATTAATTTCTTTAAACGATGGTAGAAAAACTTCTTTTACCATCTGTAAATCACGGAAATAACCACTCGGCAAATTATTGACAATCATCGATATCTGTCCGGAAACACCTTGCAATTTATTACAACGTGCACGGATCAACTCAAAAACATCAGGATTTTTTTTGTGCGGCATAATACTCGATCCGGTAGTAAATTCTGCCGGCAAAGTCACAAAATTAAAATTCTGACTCATGAACAAACAAACATCGAATGCCAGTTTCGAAAGTGTACTTGCCAGATTACCAACCGCAAACGATACAATTTTCTCAACTTTTCCGCGCCCCATCTGAGCATAAACCACGTTGTAGTTCATTTTCTCAAATCCAAGCAAATCGGTTGTCATTTGTCGGTTTAACGGGAACGACGAACCATAACCGGCTGCCGAACCCAATGGATTCTGATTGGTTATTTTAAATGCGGAAAGCATAATTTCCAAATCATCGATCATACTTTCGGCGTAGGCACTAAACCACAATCCAAAAGACGAAGGCATGGCCACTTGTAAATGAGTATATCCGGGCATTAAAACATCTCGTGTCTCTTCGCTTCGTTTTAATAAAGTTGAGATTAACTCCGACGCACTTTCAACAACTTCTTTAATGGCATCGCGGGTAAAAAGTTTAAGATCGAGCAAAACCTGATCGTTTCGCGAACGACCACTGTGAATTTTTTTTCCTAGATCGCCCAGTTTACTAATCAATAAAAATTCGACCTGAGAATGCACATCTTCTATACCATCTTCGATCACAAATTCGCCGGCAACTACTTTTTTATATAAGTTTTTTAATTCTTCCAACAACACAGGCAACTCGTCTTTTTCGATCAGTCCAACCGACTCCAACATGCTAATGTGTGCCATCGAGCCTAAAATATCGTAAGGCGCCAAATACAAATCCAACTCACGGTCTTTTCCAACTGTAAAATCTTCAATCGCTTTATTCACCGGCGTTCCCTTATCCCAAAGTTTCATAGGTCTCTTTTTTTAATGTTGAATGATTTGCAAATATATCGAAATCAATTTGATTCCATTCTTATCAAACGTTATAGCTGCGTAAAACAAAGTTGATTTAATACCCGGAATTAAATGATAAACCAAACTGTTAATATTGCAGAAAAGGACGTGCAGTTTTGAATTCGGA
>JBNKOT010000133.1:0-2833 GCA_050294855.1 Draconibacterium sp.
TTTAAAGATTATACAAGCATTTGCAACAGCGGTCCAAGCGAGATACTTTCGATTATTGCACTTCAAAATAAAGATGTAATTCTGAACAGGAACTTGAAAATAATTGCCGAAAATCTTCAAATAGTTGACCTTTTTTTTGCAAAACACAAGCATCTTTTTGAATGGCACAAACCAATTGCAGGCCCAATTGCATTTCCTAAACTGAACAAAAAATATGATATTTCTGCCTTTTGCAAGCAATTGGTAAAAGAACACGAAACAATGCTTTTACCTGCTTCGGTTTATGGTTTCGATGCCAATTTTTTCAGAATTGGATTTGCCCGAAAAGATGTAAACAAGGGATTAAAAAAACTCGAATCTTTTATAAACATTTATACCGGGTAATTTGTCCTTCAAACAAAAACCTTGAGGAAAACTTTCATACTGTTTTCTTCCTGAAAATATCTCTTCATAACAAAGAAGATTTTTACGTTTATTAAAAAATTGAAATATGAAGCAAGTATTGATCTACCTCGCTATAATTGTAGTGCTGATTTTTGGAGGATTTATAATTTTCAAACACTACAACCCTCCGATTACCGCAGCAGTAAAACCAAACGTTATTATCATTATGGGCGACGACATTGGTTACTCCGACATTGGACCGTTTGGCTCGGAAATAGAAACACCAAATCTCGATCGTTTATCGGAAGAAGGAATTCGTTTTTCGAATTTTTACAACATGTCGAAATGTGAACCTTCCAGATCATCGATGTTTACAGGATTGTACGAAGGTGGCAAAAACTCGGTCAACTTTGCAAGGCTACTTAAAAACAACGGTTATTACGTTATTCATTCCGGAAAAGAACACTGGATGAAATGGGCGCCAAAACATGTTTTCACCAAATACATTGCCGATCAATCGTTAACTTTTCGCGCAATGAATGAGTTTTTCGAGCCGCCATCCAGGCAGTTTACCAATCCTTTTATTTTAAACGGAGATACTGTTGGAGTAGATGAAATTTATTATGAAAAGAAACCATTTTTTAAAACCGATGTATTAACCGACAATGCCATAAAATGGTTAGATGAACCGGTTAATAACGGACAGCCATTCTTTTTGTTTTTAGGATATGGTGCAGCGCATTATCCGCTTCAGGCCCGGGCCGAAGACATTGTCAAGTATCGTGGAAAATACAAAAAAGGCTGGGATAAAATTCGTGACGAACGTCTTGATAAACTTAAAGCACAGGGAATAATTGCTAATGATGTGAAATTAAGTCCGCCCAGTTCAAACATAAATAAATTCAGAGGCCATCCAAAAGGCGACGATGAAATCAGGGACAAAATTCCATTGTATCGTCCATGGAAAGAATTATCGGAAAAAGAGCAGGACGAAATGGATTTAGAAATGTCGGTGTATGCAGCAATGGTAGACCGGATGGATCAAAATATCGGGCGTGTTTTAAACTACCTCGACGAAAAAGGAATTGCAGAGCACACCATCGTTATTTATCTTTCGGACAATGGCTCCTGCCCTTACGACAGCAATCGTGATTTTGATTCGCCTCCCGGAGTTGCCGAAGGTTTTAGAAGCTTAAGTGCGGCCTGGGCAAATGTTGGAAATACACCTTTCAAATATTTTAAACAGTATGGGCATGAAGGCGGTGCACACACGCACTTTATATTGCGCTGGCCAGAGAAAGTAAAAGCCGGACAGATTACTAATCAGGTCGGGCATATTGTTGACATTGCACCAACCATGCTCGAAGCAACAAAAACACATTTCCCGAAAAAGATTGGAACAATAAAATCTCAACCTTTGCAAGGCAATTCACTTTTACCAATTCTAGAAGGTGGTGTACGCGAAGAACCAGATTTTTTTATGTCGGGTTGGACCGACAAATTCAGAATGTTTCGACAAAAAGAATGGAAAATTGTTAAACTCAACAATGAAAACTGGGAGCTTTACAATTTAAAAAACGACCCAACTGAAATAACAAATCTGGCCATTGAGAATCCGAAAAAAGTAAAAGAAATGGTTGTAGCCTACCAAACTAAACATGCCGAATTAAAAGCACAGGCCAACAAATAGTTTTTTCGTATTCATGCACGGTAGCTTACAGATTGAGCTTGAATTCAGATTTTGAAACAAGTTCAAAATGACGTTTCGATGACTAATATTACAGAATTTTGCTTTACTTTTTAAAGAAACATTCAAGGTTTGATTTCTTAAAAACTAACCAGTTTTTTTGCTTTTAGAAGCTCCATGAAATTCTGAATACTTTGCAAATCTGATTCTCGCTTGTACTGTGTGTCCAACATTTTTTTCATATCCAACACACTGTGTTTACCGTCGATTAGTGCACAAAGTTCAGTGGTATTTGCAATTTCAAAATAGGGATATTTATCCAGCAAATCATTTGGTAAATCACGAATTGAGCGCTCTACACCAAAATCGGCCTTTTGAA
This sequence comes from Draconibacterium sp., assembly GCA_050294855.1. GTDB lineage: Bacteria > Bacteroidota > Bacteroidia > Bacteroidales > Prolixibacteraceae > Draconibacterium. The sequence continues at coordinate 2,451 of JBNKOT010000133.1, forward strand.
GTTCTTTAGTTGCCACAGGTACTATTTTACTGGCGTTTTGTTCTTCGGCAGTTAATTGATCTGAAGGTACTTCGATTCCAATTTTTGATGCCGTATTTTTTATCTGCTCTTGCAATAAAACGGCATTCGTGTTTATCACTTGCTCCAACGATGCAATCAACAATTCCAGCTGCTTTTTTAACGGCTGACTTTCAGTATCCAGTTCTGAGACGGACAAAAGTGTTGCTTTTTCGTTATTAGCAGTAGTTTCCAAATAGCCTCTTACTTTTTTACAAGTTGAACTAAAATTTTCTTTGTCTGAATTTTTTAGTTCATCAAAAGCACGCGCCACTTCAATTCCAATTCGTTTTGATGCATAAGCAAAAGATGTATTTGCAATATCT
>JBNKOT010000134.1:0-1751 GCA_050294855.1 Draconibacterium sp.
TATTTCTTCATTTTTTAAATTTAGTTGTATGATTTAATATTGAGTTCGCCCCGAATTATACGGGACGAACATCAATTCAATCTATTTCTTTTGATCAAAAAAATCTGGATGAGAAGAATCTTTTGCGTTACTTCCCAAGATTATTTTTTTATGATTTACACAATATTTGGCACAACGTATTTACCACGATAATTTCGTGTTAGCATTTGATCTGCCTCCTCATCGTTCACAAATTTTTCTGCACTTGGATCAAAAGTAAGTACACGTCCTAGCCGGTATGCAATGTTTCCAAGGTGTGCCAACCCCGAAGAAAGGTGCGCTGTTTCAACCGGACCATTCAGAATGGTTTGATCGTGTTTGCGCACGGCTTCAATAAAATTGGCAAAATGCCCGTCGGTTCCACCAGCACCTCTCTCCATACCGGTTGCAGCATTTGCACCATCGCTGCCTGATTTGCCCGGAGTTCTGTCTTGACCGAGGAACGTTTTGTATTTATCGTAACCATCGACAACTAAAATACCTTTATCGCCATAAAAAATATTTCCTACGGTTGCACCATCTTCGGTGTTTGTGCACCACGGACGAACTTCGAACTGAATAATTTTATCTTCATCCGGGTAATGATAAACCGAAGTAAGCACTTCGGGAACTTCTTTGCAATCATCCCAGAGAAATTTACCGCCCATTGAAGTTATTTTTGTTGGAAGACCAACATCGAGTCCCCACATACAAAGATCGGTTTCGTGAATTCCCTGGTTGCCAACATCGCCATTACCATAATCCCAGTGCCAGTGCCAGTTATAATGCACAAGATTACGGGTGAACGGACGCATTGGTGCAGGACCTGTCCACAAATCGTAATCCAAATCATCGGGAACAGGAGAAAATCCTTTGTCGCCAATATCGTCTCTCCAACGGAAAACTAAACCACGCGCCATATAAACTCTTCCAATATATCCATCGCGCAACAAATCAATGGCTTCATTCACAGCAGGCGAACTTCTTAATTGCACGCCGTGCTGTACAATACGATCGTATTTATGCGCTGCTTCCACCATTTTACGGCCTTCCCAAATGTTATGCGATCCGGGTTTTTCGACGTAAACATCTTTACCTGCCTGACAGGCCATTATTGTTGCCAGCGAGTGCCAGTGATTTGGCATGGCAATACTTACCACGTCGATGTCTTTGTCGGCCATTACATTATGAATGTCTTGCTCCAGCGCAACTTTTTTTCCATATTTTTCTTTAAAGGAAGCTCCGCGTTCTTTCAGCGATCCCATGTCAGGATCGCACAAGGTAGTTACCTGAACATTGTCTTGTGCCATAAATCCCTGAATGTGTGCTTTACCACGTCCGTTAACACCCAAAACAGCAGCGTTAATGCGGTCGTTTGCTCCAAAAACATTGGCTTGTACAATTGTAGGAGCTACGATTGCTGCTGAACCGGCAGCAGCTGTTTTTTTCAAAAATGATCTTCTTGATTGTTCCATCTTTTAGTTATTTAGTTTGGTTTATTTTAAATTGATTGATTTAATCCGAAAAATTTCCAGCCGTTTACTACTTTTATTTTCAGCTTTTTATAACTCTTTCGTCTAGTAAATATTTTAATCAATTTCTGTTTTCTGTTCAACTTTTGCCAACTGCTTCATCGTTTTCAAATTAGCCTTATCCACTACCGAAACATAATCGTATCCGACGGTGTACCTGCCCACAAACCATATTTATCAGAAAATAAATGAAACAACGGG
>JBNKOT010000135.1:0-8671 GCA_050294855.1 Draconibacterium sp.
GCCACCAGTGAAATTCTTGCATCAAACGATCGCCCTCTTTTTCATAAAATAAACCTCTGTGTTTTTCCAATCCTTCTTTGATAGTACCATCGGTCGTTTTTACTGCAGCATGTTCCGATCTTTCAATTAACTCCTTATCTCCCAACACTTCAGCCGCCTCGCAAAGTAACCAGGTAAATTCAATGTCGTGACCATAGGAATCAATTTCGGAACGAACGGTCCAGTCCAGATCAAAAAAGAGAATTAAATGCCCGGTTTCTTCATCCAAAATTTTATCAAGGAAAATCCGGATTAAGTGCTCCAGTTTTTCTTTTACCTGCTCGTCTTTATAAATGCGGTACAAATTGGTATAAGCTTCTAAAATATGCAAATGCGTATTCATCGATTTTTTTACATCGAGGTCTTTTGGACTTAAACGCTGATCGTCGGTATCTTTCCAATCGGCAGTATTGGCTTCGATGTATCCACCAAATTTGGGATCGTAAGCATGTTTTTCCATCAGCATAAACATCGAAACCGCCAGCTGTTTGGCTCTTGAATCGTTAAACGCCAGGTAATATTCCGACAAAGCATAAATAAAAAATGCTTCGGCATAAAATTGTTTCTTTTTGTCGGTTGGTGTTCCATCGGGCAAAACATTCCAGTAGATTCCTCCATTTTGCGAATCCCAAAAATTTTCCTGTAAAATACGAAAAGCTTCATCAGCCATTTTTTTGTATTCTTTTTTAGGAAAGTTTCGGTAAGCAGCCGAAAAAGTCCACATTATTCTTGTGACCAAAACTGCAGAAAGTGCAGCTTCCGGAAATTTTGTTCCATCGTTAGTAATTCTACCAAAAAATGTTTTGCGCGAAGCATCGTACACTTCTTTTACCCAGAAATCAAGAATATTATCCGTCAGTTCTTTTTCGAATTGCTTTTTAATTTTGTCTAAATCCACTGTCATAACCTTTAATTATTGTTCGCTTTTTTGGAGGTTTGTATTTTAGAAAAATAAATTTTTATCGTGATCCGGGAAAAATATTCCGGCATCAGTTCTCACGCGATCCAAAATACCCATCAAATCGAGACTCAATTTCCAGGTCATTTTATCACTTTCAATTGCTCCGGCATCCAAACATTTCATTACATGTTCTGCCTCGTGTTGATAGCCAAAACCGGCGGTGTGCATCGAATCGATCTTGGTGGTTTCTCCGCCTTCTTTCCAAATGGTAATATCAGTTGGAGTAAACCAACGCGGATTTAATGTGAGGTGACCTTTTTCGCACCAATACTCGGTTTGAATCGGAGAATGCGAAGAAAAGCTCGATGTTAGATTCGCCATTTCTCCACCTTCATATTTAAAAATCATACTGATACTTTCTTCGGCTCCGGTTTCGCTAAAATCGGCAAAAGTTTTAATCCTTTCGGGAACGCCCAACGAAGTAAGTGCCGCAAAAACCGGATAAAGGCCAATGTCGAGTAAAGAGCCTCCGCCCAACTTTGTATTGTATAATCGTTTATCTTTTTGAAACGGGGCGTTGAATGCAAAATCGGAACGAAGCACTTTCAATTCCCCCAATTCTCCCGATTTCAAAATTTCAATTGCTTTGTTAAAACTGGGTTGAAACATGGTCCAGAAAGCTTCCATTAAAAAGGTGTTATTCTTTTTGGCGCAAGCCACCATTTCTTCAACTTCGGCCCGGTTCATTGCAAATGCTTTTTCGCACAAAACTGCTTTTTTATGATTCAAACACAAAAGGGCATGTTCGTGGTGATGCGAGTGCGGAGTGGCAATATAAACCACATCGACCTTCGGATCGTTTACCATTTCTAAATAACTTCCGTACGCGATCTCGAAACCCATTTCATTTTTAAAATCCAAAGCATTTTCGAAGTTGCGCGAAGCGGCTGCATATAAATTGGCATTGGGCAACAATTTTAAATCGCTGCTAAATTTTCGTGCAATTTTCCCACATCCTAATATTGCCCAATTGTATGTTTTACTCATTTTTTAATAGTTGTATTTCAAGCAAATTTGTTGATTTAAATCTCATGAAACTTCTCGTTTCTTTCAAGCATTTCAATTAAATCTTCTATTTTTTTCGAACGCGCTTTTGCTGTTCTGGTAATTTGAATTCGATACAAAACCGCGTAACGATTTACGCTGTTTAATGTTTCGAAAAACAATTTTGCTTTTATATTTTTAGCCAGTTCTTTTTTAAAATCATCGGGCACCTCAATGTTTTTCTGCGAATCGTAAGCATTTTCCCAAGCTCCCGATGCTTTTGCCTGCTCAATTGCTTCCAATCCTTCCGGTCTCATTTTTCCTTCAGCAATTAAACGTTCTGCTTTGTCACGATTTATTTTCGACCAGTTACTTTTGGGTTTCCGATGTGTAAATCGCTGAATATAGCATTGTTCATCGTATCTTTTTTTCAACCCATCTATCCAGCCAAAACAAAGTGCAATTTCGAGAGCTTGCTGATAATCAATCGATTTCAACCCGCTTTTCTTTTTTGCAATACGAACCCAAAGTCCGGGTTGATTTCCATTTTTTTCCAACCACGAAATCCAGTCCTTTTCAGTTTTAAATAAAATTATCTGGAAATCATCTTTTATCATCCCTTTATTCAATTAATACAATCCTTTGTTTTTATCGATCAGTTTATTAATGGTTTGAACACTTGCGGCAGAGCGGAATTTGTCTTCCGGTGTATTTAAACAATAATCGATGAGTTGCTCAACGCTTGTTTTTGCCACATGCATTCTGGTATCCGAAGAACCATAATAAATAAACACTTCGTCTTTTTCGTTCCTGATCCAGCCATTGGTAAATACCACATTCGAAACATCGCCAATCCGCTCTTCGCCTTCGGGAGCCAGAAAATGCCCGCCCGGATGCGCAATTACTTTCGACGGATCTTTTAAATCGGTCATAAACATAAACAGCACATAACGCAAACCAGCAGCACAACCACGCACACCGTGTGCCAAATGCAACCAACCCTTTTCGGTTTTTATCGGTGCCGGTCCCTGTCCGTTTTTTAATTCTTTTATGGTGTGATAAATTTTTTGGTCGATGATTTTTTCTTCTGGAGCTTCTGCTTTTGTGATGTCGTCGACCAAAGCCCAGCCAATTCCGCCACCGCCACCAACTTCAATAAATCCATCTTGCGGACGCGTATAAAATGCATATTTTTCATCCACAAATTCGGGATGTAAAACCAAATTTCGTTGCTGTCCGTGGTGCGATATAAAATCGGGCAAACGTTCCCAACTGATCAAATCTTTGGTGCGCGCAATTCCACCGCTTGCTGTTGCCTGGGAAGTATCGCCTGCCGGGGCTTCCGGATCTTTTCTTTCGGAACAAAAAACACCGTAAATCCAGCCGTCTTCGTGTTGAATTAAACGCATGTCGTAAACATTGGTATCCGGATCTGCTGTTTCGGGTAAAGTAACCGGACGTTCCCAAAAACGCCAGTTATCAATTCCATTTGGACTTTCAGCCACTGCAAAATACGATTTACGGTCCCATCCCTCGGTACGCACCATTAACAGGTATTTTCCGTCGAGATATATCGCACCGCTGTTTAAAGTGGCGTTCACTCCTATTCGTTGCATTAAAAACGGATTACTTTCGTAATTCATATCGTAACGCCAATGCAAAGGGGTGTGCGCTGCAGTAAGTATCGGACGTTTATATTTTTGATAAATGCCGTTGTAATTTTTTGTAGAGGGTTTATTTTTTTTGGAAAGAAGTTTTTCGTGGTCACTTTTCAACTTCACTAGTTTTTTATTAAACGCTTCTTTTGTTGATTTCATCTATTTAAATTTTTAGCTTTCATAGGTAATGAGATGTAACTCACGATGAAATTTAAAATACTTGTTTGTGCAATTTAGTATTCTAAATTTCATGGTCGTTTCATCTGTTTAAAATTTTTTGATTTCTGAATGTTCAAAAAATTTGAAGACATTCAGGAACTCACATAAATTTTAATCATTCTTGTTTGTGAATTTAGAATGAAGAAAATTCATGTTCGTTTCATACTTTTTTAAAGTTACAGGTTTCAGGTTAATTTTCCGGTAGTTTGTCCCACCATGTTTTTTTCAAAATCAGTCCACAAATCACTGTAATTATAATGGTTACCCAAATCGGGAAAGCATCTTTCAGAATAATATAAATGGGTAATGCAACCAGGGCCGTTTGTGCAATAGTTCCAACCACCACATTGAACATGTCTATTTTGAAATTTTTATTTGGAACAAAATCAGGATTTTCAGCCATAACTTTTTCTTTGATCGGGCCCCAGAATCCCCATGGATTTACAGTTTTATAAAATTCTTTTAAGGTTTCTTCTTCGGTTGGTTTGGTTAATAAAGTACCTAAAATTGCTCCTGCAATCGAAATCATTAACAACCAGGGGAAATAATATAAGTCGAGTGTTTCGGAAAATACATACGGAAAAATCAGTGCAGGAATTAATCCGGCAACCATCCCCCAGAAATAGCCATAACCATTAAAACGCCACCAGTACCATTTTAATACGTTCGATACCACGTAACTTCCGTAAAGAGCAGAAACAATCCACTGCAACATGCTGTTTACATCTTCGGCAAAAACACCAAAAATAATACTGATAATTACTACCACAACACCGGTGATGTAATTCATATTTTTTACCTGATTATTTGTGGCTTCGGGTTTTACGTAACGCAAATAAATGTCGTTTACAATGTAGGCCTGCGCCGCATTTAATGTTCCGGCAAAAGTAGAATTAAAAGCCGCCAGCAATCCGGCCAGCAACAATCCCATAAAACCAACCGGAACAAATTCGGCAATTGCCGAAGGTAATATCTGTTCGAAATCGATTTGCCCTGCCACCATTAAATTCAGGCGATCGTAATATAGCAGCGCTAAAATCGCAAAACCGGCAATCATAAAATAGCGGATCGGCATTAAAACTACCGAAACAAAACCACTCATTTTTGCTGCATCTTTCGCCGATTTTGTAGAAAGTATTTTTTGCATGTCGTAAGTTGGCGCAGGTCCGGCAATCGAAACCAAAACACCTTTAAAAACCATCATCATAAAAAAGATGGTAAACAGTGAATAGCCGTCGCTTGCAATTTTTGTATTCACTTCGTCGATAATTCCCCGCCAGTCGAGATCGTTTAAAGTCCAGCCAAAAAACGGAGATTTCCAGGTTTCGGGAACTGCTAACGTTTCAACCGTTAAAGCTTTCATAGCCAACACACCAATTAAAATGGCCGAAATGGTCATAATAATGTATTGTAAAACATCGGCCCAAACAATACTTGTCATTCCACCCAAAACGGCGTAAAAAACAGCAAACATAGTGAAAGCAATTCCGTAAATATGCGGTACATATTCAATCGGAACCGTAAACGGAATGTGTGGTTGAACAATGTCCCAGGGAATAAAAATCATTACAAATTTACCGAGTCCGATAAAACCGTAAGCCAGGTAACCGAGGCACATAATAAGTGCAAAAATAACAACGACACCGTGTGAAAGATTACTGTCGCGGGTACGGCCAAAGCGGGTATTGATCCACTCTGCACCGGTTGTTACTTTCGAACGGCGCAACCAGATACTCAGGAAAACCATTAAAAACACCTGGTTAAAAACCGGCCACAACCACGGAATCCAAATACTTTTTAATCCATAAACAAAAAGTAAAGTTACCAACCACATGGTGCCCGAAATGTCGAACATTCCGGATGCATTGGAAAGACCGAGTAAATACCATGGCAGTTTGTTCCCGCCCAGCATGTAATTCGATTTACTTTTTTGTGCTACTTTTTTAAGTACCAGACCGATAATTACGGTTGAAAAGAGGTAAGCAAAAATAATGACAATGTCGATTACTGTTAATTTCATTTTTTGGTTTGTTTAGTTTTCGAAATATAATAAAATTAGTCTGTATCCCTCTTTTTTTATTTTAGTTTTTGTATAAATGACAATATTAGTTTATTTAAAATTAAATTGATTTATTTAACACCCAAATCAAATAAAAAAAATAAAAAAAACACATTTCAATAATACAGGAAAATGATTGACAAATCTTAATTTGAATAGTCGTTGTGGAAAACAAAGTATTCATGAATATTAGAAGATTTTTAATTTTGAATAATAAACTAAAAATAGAATTGATTTAAACTTTTTTTTGATTTTAATATAGTCTTTAAATTCAACGCCTTCAAGTTTAAAAAAACTTGAAGGCGTTGAATTTAAGAGTATTAATATCGTATTTAATCCAATAAGAGAATGTGTTATGTTATCCAGTTTATTTAGAGTTCTTTTCAATTGCAGCATTCATCGTAGAATAAAATTTATCGATGAAAGCTTCAAAAAGTACTTCAAGTCCATCAAAATTCATTTCAGTAATTTGCTTTTTTCTAATTACTAATGATTTTATAGGCTTCTTAAATGGCAGCCAGGCACCTACATATATCTGTCCATTATAATAGCCATTTCCCAGCTTTTGAGCTACGTATTTTTTATCCATTTTGGGTACTGGATTCGGACCATTTAAGGCCATTTTCATCGATCTTACATATCCTTCTTTTCCGTTACTCTGAATTACAACTCCAATGCTTAAAACCGCATCAACCCCTAATTCATTTGCCAGATCAAATCCCATTGATTGAGATCTCAAAAAGTCGAATGAAGCTCCCATATCAAAATATCTATATCCATCAGCACATACAGATATATCCGTTCCTCTGGTTTCAATATTACTCAGAAACTTACCCAGTTTAGACACTTCAGGCATGAAGGTTTTGTAATAAAAAGATTTTTTTTCAGGTGTGTCCAAATATTCAGAAGGCGTAAGCAACACCGCTCCATTTTCTTCGAACTTTTTCTTAAGGTTAGATATGGTTAGGTCGTGCATTTTGCTTGCAACTACATTTCCTCCATTTTCTGTAAGTGAAGTATATGTGGTAATGGTGAGACCATTACCTGAAGTTGATGATGCAGCACCCAAATCATTTATGTTAAAGGTTACTAAAGCCACTTTCTTTGGCAATTGATCTTTTGAAGTTAGGTAGGGCCCCTTTCCATGACCATCCTTAAATCCTTTTGAAGTAGTTGGTTGACAATAAGGATCCATCATAAAAGCTTTATCAATTTTTTTGCTGTCATTTTTTTCAACATATTCCTTAATTGATTTTTGTGCAAAAGAATATTGAAAGAAAAATACGATAAAGGAAACTAGAGTTAATTTTAAAATTTTCATGTTTAAATTAATTTATTTGTTAGTGTTTTAAGAATTTATACATAAGTATTTATTGAAATACCGGACCTATGCCTAACACAGGCTAAAAAATAACTGATTGGTAATTCTATTCCTAATGTTGCATGGATCAGAACACATCAAATTGTTACTTTTTTTCTCAGGAAATATATCTTTGTCATTTTGTTTGAATAAAGGATTAATAGATATTAAGGTATAATATACGATTATTATTTCAAATGTCAATTATTAATTTTGAAATTTCTTTTCAATCTATTATCAATTGTGAATGTTTAAACTATGTGAACCCTAATACAGTTGATCAATTACAAATTATTTCAACGTACAGATAGGATAGAATTTCTTAAATACTTAAAATACCAAACAAATTTCCTAATCAATATTAGATTCAATATTTGCAAATCAATATTTTCTCAGACACTTATTATTTGTCAAAAATTAATTGTATAGTTTTTTTTGATTAAAAAATAAAAAAAACCAAATTTACGCCTCAAACTTAAACCATGTATAAAATATTTTTTATTCCTGTCGTTGTTCTGTTTTTTTTGTGTTCCGGAAATCAATTGGATAAGAAAAAAAAGAATTCACCTCCCAATAAAAAAGAAGAAATTGAAATACAAACTCCCGCTGTAACAAATAAAACAGACACAAGTCGGGCTACTGCAACTGAAGTTCCCAAAAGCAAAACGATACTTTTTAAAGGCGGAACATTTTTGATGGATTATCCAAATGGTTTGCCACAGGAACAACCCGCACATGAAGTAACCGTAAAACCTTTTTACATGGATGTTTCTCCGGTAAATGTCGAACAATTTCAACGATTAATAGAAGCGACCTACTTTAACACCGAAGCCGAATTAACCAACATGGGAGGAAATGTTTGGCAGTGGAGTTCCGACCATTACAAATCACACGCAAGAAGTTCCTCTCCTGTTCGCGAAGATCCAAATATTAAAGTAATCCGCGGTGGTTCTTTCTTTTTCGATGAATATGGCGAAGATAGTTTTTCGCTTAGTGCCCGTTCGATGAATTCGTATGAAACATCGTTTTTAAATACCGGATTTCGTTGTGCAAAAGATGCATCAAGTGGGAATTAAATCGTATATTCATTTTTTGAATATGTTAGCGATTAATAACATAAATCAATTTAAAACCTATTTAATATGACTAAAATGAATCGAAGAAATTTTATTGGAAAAACTGCCGCAAGTGCTGCTGCAGTTACAATTATTCCGCGCCATGTATTGGGAGGAAATGGTTTTACAGCTGCCAGCGACCGTGTTAATCTGGGTTACATTGGTAACGGAAAACAAATCTACACTTTGCTCGACAGTATTGGTGCCTGCAAAGAAACAGTTGCTGTTGCATCGAGCGATGTGTATGAAAGTAAACTAAAAATGTTTCTTGAGGTA
>JBNKOT010000136.1:0-3264 GCA_050294855.1 Draconibacterium sp.
TAGAACGGATCGAGCTTCAACGCTTTTGGCGGTGTCGAAATTTGATACTCCTTTTCACTTTCTTTTTCTGAAACCGCAAAACAGCTAACAGAAGCAACAAATATTAAAAGCATGGATAGAAATGATTTCATATCGTTTTCAATTAATATTACTACATCAACTTATCTTTTCCTTAAAATTTCTTTTTCGTATTCCTGAATTTTTCCAATATAATTCATTCCAACCGGCACTTCTTCCTGATAACAATAATAATCCCAGACCGCGCTAAAAGGCATCGTTTTCAATTCTTCAAGAGTTGCCAGACGTTCGAAATTTGCTCCGGCTTCTTCGAATTCAAGCAGAGCTTTAGTGGGTTCTAAAGCGGCTATTAAAAATGCTTTTTGTGCAGCTCGTGTTCCGGTTACATACGCTCCTATCCGATTAATCGACGCATCGAAAAAGTCGAGCCCGATGTTTACCCGATCGAGAAATTTATTGCGAATAATTTCCTGAGCAATTAATTGCACATCGTCGTTTAGCGTAACAACATGATCCGAATCCCAGCGAACCGGGCGGGTTACGTGCAACAAAACTTCGTCGACAAATTGCAGGCAAGCCGAAATTTTATCGCCAACCTGTTCTGTCGGATGAAAATGTCCGTTGTCTAAACAAATCAATTTATTGTTTTTTATGGCGTAACCCAAATAAAAATCATGCGATCCCACGGTCATCGATTCCACACCGATTCCAAAAAGTTTACTTTCAACGGCATCTTTCATGTGTTCTTTTGGATAGTCGATTTCCATGGCTTCGTCCAGAGATCTTTTCAAAAGTTTTCGGTATCCGTTTCGGTCTATCGGAGTATCTTTCGATCCGTCGGGAATCCAGGTATTGTGAACACACGGTGTTCCGAGTTGTTTGCCTATTTCTGCGGAAATGGCGCGACAACGCTTTACATGCTCCACCCAAAATTTCCGGTTCTCTTCGTTTTTACTCGAAAGTGTATAACCATCTTCAACTCTCGGATGCGAAAAACAGGAAGCATTAAAATCCATACCAATGTCCATTTTTTTGCACCAGTCGATCCAACTTTGAAAATGTTTTATTTCGATCTGATCGCGGTCGACAACTTCGCCACCGAAATCGCCGTAAATTGCATGCAAATTCAAACGCTGTTTTCCGGGCAATAAGGACAAAACTTTTTCGAGGTCGGCCCGCATTTCGGCAATCGAAGTCGATTTTCCAGGGTAATTTCCTGTGGCCTGAATTCCACCTCCCGAGAGGGCTGCATCGGGAGTTTCGAAACCACCAACATCATCGGTTTGCCAGCAGTGAAGCGAAATGTTTACATTCCTCATCACCTCCAACGCCGCTTCGGTATCTACTCCAATTAATTTATATTGTTCTTTCGCAATTTCGTAAGCTTTTAAGACTAATTCTTTATTCATTGTTCTAATATTAGACACAAGATTCGAGACACAAGATTCAAGACACCATTCTGAATGCCTATGTTCCAGTTATTCCAAATACATTGTGTGTGAATGATTCATTTAATATTTCTATTTTTTATACGGATAACTAAACTGGTATTTTCCTGATCCGATTTCCAACACCACTTTGTTATCGATTTGCTTAGAGTTCTGTTTTAAGGCGTCAGTCATCAATTCAGCATTAACGCTTACCTCTTCAAGTTTTGCATTTGGCAAAGATACCTGAGCACTTGTATTTGCAGGAACTTCAACCGTGTAAATCAATCTATCATTTTCAATTTTCCAAGAAGACGCAATTTCACCATACATCGATAAAAATGTGGCATCAACTTTTGTTAATTCTCCTCCCGGATGCGGCGCCAAATAAAAATGTTTGTACCCGGGCAAGTTATCATCAATTTTAATTCCGGCTACATGACTGTATAACCACTCTCCAATTGCACCATACGCATAATGGTTAAAACTGTTCATTCCAACATCCTGAAATGTTCCATCGGGTTTTTGTCCATCCCAGCGTTCCCAAATTGTTGTAGCTCCCTGCGTTACGGGGTACAACCACGATGGGTATTGTTTCCGGGTTAAAAGCATAAACGCTAAATCGTCGCGACCAATTGCAGAAAGTGTTTCGCAAAGCAGCGGCGTTCCTAAAAATCCGGTGGTCAAGTGTTTAAATTTGTTTACATCGTTGGCAAAATAACCGGCCGATTTATCCACCATATTATCAGGTAAAAGACCAAAAGCCAGTGCCAGTGCATAAGCAGTTTGAGTGTGCGAAACCAGACGTCCGTTTTTGGTCACAAACTCATCGATAAAAGCAGCTTTAATTTTTGCTGCCAGCTTCTGATATTTTGCCACATCATCGGTTTTACCAATTACTTTGGCAATTTTTGCAGTCAAATCTGTTGTATAATAAAAATAAGCAGTTGCAATTAAATCTGTTTCGGTAGTTGCACCGGGATATGCAGAGCTTGTTGATGCAAATGCCAGCCAGTCTCCAAAATGATTATCACCCATCCACAAATAGTCGTCTCCAGCACGGTTTTTCATGTATTCAACCCAATTCACAATAGCCGGATAACTGGTTTCCAGAATTCGTTTATCGTTGTAATTTTTATAAACCGTCCATGGAATAACTACTACAGCGTCGGCCCAGCCAGTTGCACCACCCTGACCTTTTAAAACATCGGGAATAACGTGTGGAATACTTCCGCTTGGTAATTGATCTGCCGACATGTCTTTCATCCATTTGGTGTAAAAAGCAGAAACATCAAAGTTGTAGGCAGCTGTCATACTAAATACTTGCGCATCGCCGGTCCAGCCCAAACGTTCGTCGCGCTGCGGACAATCTGTTGGGACATCCAAAAAGTTTCCTTTTTGTCCCCACTGAATGTTGTGTTGCAGCTGATTGATCAAATCGTTTGAACAGCTAAATGTTCCTGTTGGTTTCATGGCCGAATGAATAACAACTCCTGTTAAATCGCCCATACTGGGAGCTTTCGAAAAACCTTCCAGCATTACAAAACGAAATCCGTGGAACGTAAATTTCGGTTCGTAGATTTCGACTCCTTCACCTTTAAAAATATAGGTATCGGTTGCATCGGCAGCACGCAAATTGGCGGTATAAAAATTTCCTTCTTTGTCGAGTACTTCCGCAAACTTTAACCGAACAGTGTCGCCTCTTTGCCCGTTCATTTTAATTCGAAGCCAGCCCACCATATTCTGGCCCATATCGTACACCATTTCGCCCTTTGGCGTTGTAATTTGTTTGATAGGTTTTATTTCTTCGATGGCTTCA
>JBNKOT010000137.1:0-7102 GCA_050294855.1 Draconibacterium sp.
CCGATCGGAACCCGGAAAGATGGAACAAGCACTTCTGAAGACAATTACAACCAGGCAATTGCCAACAATTTTCCTTATAAATTGAGTTACGACGATGTACCAGAAACCGTTGATTTATACCGTAAAATATTGTCTTCGCAAGACGACAGCAGCGTAACAATTATTACGGTTGGTCCATTGCTGAACATTCAACGTTTACTTCAGTCGAAACCCGATAAACATTCCAAACTTTCAGGAAGCCAACTGATTTCAAAAAAAGTAAAGGAATTTGTGATTATGGGTGGTCATTTTCCACAGGGAAAAAACGAGTGGAATTTTAACGGTAACATGCCCGGAGTAACAAAATTTGTAATCGAAAACCTGGAAGTACCAATCGTTTTTACCGGTTTCGAATTAGGAGTGCAAATAAAAACCGGAGCTGTGTTTAATTCCATCGATGAAGAAACGCCACTTTATCAGGGGTTTCTTTATTTCAGCAAACATGCACCCTGGATAAAAGCTAATTTTAAAGGGGAAATTCTCGATAATTCAACTTTCGATCAAACCGCGGTTTTATATGTGGTTGAAGGTGGCGTTGGAAAGTATTGGAAACTGATAACAAATGGTTATTGCGAAGTCGACAAAAACGGCGATAACCGTTGGAAAAAAGCAAAAAACTCGAAACAATCGTACTTAAAACTTAAAGAAGATCCTGAAATTATGGCCGAAATCATTGAGGCAATCATGCTAAATCGGTACGAACGAATCGATTAAAATTGGCGTTTCCAAAACTTTATTTTATATTTTCAAGAACATCAATCAAATGTTTCCAGAATTTTTCGGTGGCAGCAATGTCCAGTCTTTCGTCGGGTGAGTGTGCTCCGTAAATGGTCGGGCCAAAAGAAACCATATCCAAGTCAGGATATTTTTTAAGAAATAATCCGCATTCAAGCCCTGCATGAATCGAGCGAACAATTGGTTCAACACCAAACATTCTTTTATACGATTCAACCGCAATATTTACAACCTCGGAATCCGGATTTGGTGCCCAGCCCGGATATCCGTCGGTATGACGAACTTTGGCGCCTGCCAAGCCAAATACCGACTCAACCATTTCGGCAGCCCAGTATTTTCTGCTCTCCACTTCGCTGCGCTGACTGGTTGTTACCAGAATTTTGTTCCCGTCAACAAATTTTACCGACGCCAGATTTGACGAAGTTTCCACCATTCCTTCCATGCGAGTACTCATCTCCAAAACGCCGTGCGGACAGGCATAAATTGCATTTAACAAATGGTTTTGAGTTGCCGCATCCATTACAAATTCAGGACGATCGGTTTCTGCAATTATCAGGTTTAAGCCGGGTTCTGCAAACTCATATTCACCTTTTATTTCGCTTTCAAATTTTTTAAAATCTGCATATAATTCGTCGTGTTGTTCATTTGGAAGAACAAAAACTGCATAAGCTTCGCGGGCGATGGCATTTCTTAAATTTCCACCATCGAATTGCGCCAGTTTGATTTTATATTTTTTTGCTGATTTCCACAAAAACCGATTTAAAATTTTATTGGCGTTTCCCCTGTTTTTATGAATATCGTCGCCCGAATGTCCTCCCAACAAACCAGCAACCGAAAGTTTTACTGCTATGGTATCTTCCTGAACACTTTCTTTTTGATACGAAAAAGTGGCGATTGAATCTACACCGCCGGCACAACCAATAAATATTTCGCCTTCGTCTTCCGAGTCGAGATTTAAAAGAACCGAACCCGTCAAAAATCCTTCTTTTAATGCAAATGCACCGGTTAACCCGGTTTCTTCATCAACGGTAATTAAACATTCGAGTGGTCCGTGTTTTAAATTTTTTTCGCTTAAAACTGCCAATTGTGCTGCAATTCCAATTCCGCAATCGGCACCCAAAGTTGTTCCGTTGGCTTTTACCCAACCATCTACAACCTGTGTTTCAATCGGATCGTGATCAAAATCAAAAACTTTGTCAGCATTTTTTTCGCAAACCATATCCATGTGCGTTTGCAAAATTACGGTTGGTGATTTTTCCATTCCGCTTGTTGCCGGTTTAAGAATAAGCACATTTCCAATCTCATCAGTTTTTGCTTCCAGTTTATTCGCTTTGGCAAAATCGAGTAAAAACTGCCTGATTTTTTCTTCTTTTTTCGATGGACGCGGTACTTGACAAATGGCTTGGAAATAATTAAAAAGTGGTTGAGGACTGAGATTCGAAAGAGTTTTCATTTTTCTGTTTGTTTAATCTTGCAAAGATGTGAAATTGTATTGAGGAAAAAAAAGCCATTGTCATAGTTCTAAAACTCATCCACTCTTTGTTCGTATTACGAAAAAAATTTGCAGATAAAATTCTTATCCACCAATCAATTCATTAATCCACTATCTTTGTTGAATCGATGGAAGAAAAAAGATTAAATAAGGCCATCTCGGAAACCGGATTTTGTTCGCGACGTGCCGCCGACAAACTAATTGAGGAAGGCAAAGTTCAAGTAAATGGAACGCTGGCCGGATTGGGCGTAAAAGTTACAGCAAACGACGAGATTCGGGTGGAAGGGAAAATTATTACCAAAGAAGTTGAGAACATTTACCTGGCTTTTAATAAACCTATTGGAATTACCTGCACCACCGACACCAGCATTAAAAGCAATATTATTGATTTTATTAAATATCCGGAACGAATTTTTCCAATTGGTAGACTGGACAAACCCAGCGAAGGATTAATTTTTATGACCAACGACGGCGATATTGTCAACAAAATTCTTCGCTCAAAAAACAATCACGAAAAAGAATACATCGTTACGGTTAACAAAAAAATCAATGCGAAATTCATAAAAAAAATGCAGAGCGGCGTTCCGGTTTTAAATACAATTACTAAAAAATGTCAGGTCACAAAAATCGACGATTATACTTTTAATATTATTCTGACGCAAGGATTAAACCGGCAAATCAGGCGAATGTGCGAATATTTGGGTTACGAAGTACAAACGTTAAAACGAATCCGAATCATAAACATCGATCTAAAAAACCTAAAAGTCGGGAAATACCGAAAATTTACTTCCGCCGAATTACAGGAAATTTTATTCCTGGTCGAAGATTCAAGCAAAACAAAGGAAGCCTCGGTTGATTAGTACTCCCTCTTGTCAAACTCATTCACCGGCCTTCTTGTTCTTTCATCTTAAACTCACCCGGTAAATGTTTTTTCAGATGTAAAGCTTTCCGAACAAGAATAAATAAAATTCTTAAAGTTGACTATTTCCTTGGCAGAACCAAGGATTATTACGCCAACTTTATTTTAGACAAAAAGCCGAAAATCGAATTCTCTCCATTTCACCCCACTGTTCCGAACTCGGGACATCTCTCTGTCAGCTGATGGAAGAATATATGGCACCCCAAGACAAAGTCCTCGAGGAATTATTTTGATTTAAAACCACAAAAGTTTTGGTGAATTAAAAAATCGACCTATATTTGTAAGTAATTACTCACTTTAATATAATGACTGAAAAACAGGAAAAGATATTAAACGCGGCATTACAACTTTTTGCCAAAGAAGGTTACCATGCAACATCAACCAATAAAGTGGCAAAATTGGCCGGCGTTTCCGAAGGATTAATTTTCAGACATTTTGGGAACAAAGAAGGATTATTGCAGGCAATTCTGGAGTTTGGAGCCGAAAAATTAAAAGAGTTGGTAGTCGACATTGTAATGGAAACAGATCCGAAAGAAGTAATTCGAAAAGCGATAAAACTTCCGGCAAATGTAGACAAAGAAGATTTCGACTTCTGGAAATTACAATACAAACTAAAATGGGAACTCGAAGTTAATAGTGATAAAAAAATGGAACCACTAAAAATGGCCTTAACAAATGCCTTCAATAAGTTAAATTACGAAGAGCCCGAATTGGAAGCCGGATTGATTCTTCTTTATACCGACGGAATTGCATCGTCGATGTTAAAAGGATCGAGTTTAAATGTTGACGAAATGATTCAGCTTCTTATCAGGAAATATAAACTTTAAACAAAATTTTTTGTTTAACACAGCAAGTAAGTACTCACATAAAAGAATAATAAAAAACATGAAAAAAGTAGCATTAATAACAGGCGCATCAACCGGCATCGGAAAAGAACTGGCAATAATTCATGCCGAAAAAGGTGGCGATTTGATTATTGTTGCACGGAGCAAAGATAAACTGGACGCGTTAAAAGAAGAGCTGGTAAAAAAATATGGTATTCAAGTGATGGTAATTACCAAAGATTTAGGCAATGCCAACGCACCAAAAGAAATTTACGACGAAATAAAAAATGCCGGAGTAGAAATTGATTTTCTGATCAACAACGCCGGATTCGGAGGAGTTGGAAAATTCCACGAACGCGACTGGGAGCAGGATTTAGCCATGATCAATTTAAATATTATTGCTTTAACTGCCATCACCCGGCTTTTTCTGCCCGACTTTGTAAAAAGGAACGAAGGCAAAATTTTAAATGTTTCTTCAACGGCAAGTTTAATGCCCGGCCCGCTTCAGGCTGTCTATTTTGCAACAAAAGCTTTTGTTACCTTTTTCAGCAATGCAATTGCCGAAGAATTGAGCGATACCAACATTACCGTTACCAACTTAATGCCGGGAGCCACCGAAACCGAATTTGCGAGAATATCGGGAATCGATAAAACCAAGATGTTCGACAATGCGGCGAGTGCCCGTGGTGTTGCACAAGATGCGTACAAAGGAATGTATGCCGGAAAACTCGATGTAATTTCAGGGTTGCCATTTCCGCAGAAAATAATGAAGGCAATCATTCCGTTTGTACCCAAAAAAATGATGTTGAAACAAGTCTATAAAATGCAGCAGTCTAAATAAAAAAAAAGACACAAGTAAATAGTAGTAAGTCTTAAGACCAGAAAAGAAGTGTTAATTATAATTTTCTCTTGGTTCTTGTTTCTACAGACCTGACTCTTAATACTCAATGCAAAAAACAAATTCATGAAACAGTATTTTCCTCTTCTCTTTTTTATTGCGCTTATCGGCATAATTGTGGCGGCCAATATTTATTTAACGCGCCGTTTCAACTGGTATTTCAGCCTCGAAAACACAAAAGTTTTATACGCTGTTTTCCCGCCGTTTACTTTGTTAATGTTTTTTGGCGTGATGCCGCTTTCGAATACAACCAATACTTTTGGAAGTTTTATTTATGTCGTTTCAGCCATTACTATGGGTGCTTTGTTGTACTTACTTTTATCGGTAATGCTGGTTGATATTGTAGGGCTCTTTACCAGTTTCAAACCAAAAACGTATGGTTTGGCAGCACTGGTAATTACACTTTTAATTACCGGTGGCGGAATGTTAAATGCCTGGAATGTTCGGGTAACAAATCAGGAAATACCCTTAAAAGGATTAACCCACGAAATACGTGCGATGCATTTGACAGACATTCACATTGGTCATTTTAGGGGAGAAAAATTCCTTCAGAAAATTGTGGAAAAAACAAATCGGGAAAATGTGGATGTGGTTTTTATTACCGGCGATTTGTTCGACGGTCGGATCAATCTTACCAAAGAAGATTTGGCGCCGCTTACTCAATTAAATGCTCCGGTTTATTTTGTTGAAGGAAATCACGATAAATATACCGGAGTTCAAACCATCAAATCGATGCTTAGGGATATCGATGTTCAGGTACTCGAAAATGAAGTTACCCATTTTAGCGAACTTCAAATTATTGGGTTAAATCACATGACTGCCGACAATGAATCGTATAGCATGCACGCTTCATCAGATGGCCCAACCATAGAAAATACGCTGGCTGCTTTAAATCTTTTCCAAAACAAGCCCACCGTTTTGCTTCATCACAGTCCCGACGGAATTCAATACGCCAATCAATACGGTGTTGGATTATTCCTCGCCGGGCACACGCACGCCGGACAACTTTTCCCGGTGAAATACATTGCACATTTACTTTTTGATTATAACAAAGGATTACACGAATATAAAGGAACAAAGATTTTTGTTTCGCAGGGAGCCGGAACTTTTGGTCCACCCATGCGTGTCGGAACAAAAAGCGAAATAACAGTACTCACTTTAAAACCCGTATAAAATGAATTTTTACGATTTAGAAATAAATACACCTCAAGGTAAACCACTCAAAATGAGCAGCTTTAAAAACAAGACAATTCTAGTTGTGAACACCGCCACAAAATGTGGTTTAGCTCCTCAATTCGATGAACTGGAAGAGTTGCATCAAAAATTCAAAGACAAAGGATTGGTCATTTTAGGATTTCCATCGAATCAGTTTTTGAATCAGGAACCGGAAACCAATGCAACAGTGGAAGAAACCTGCCGAATAAATCACGGAGTTACTTTTCAGTTAACAGAGAAAATTGATGTCAACGGTAAAAACACACATCCAATTTTCAAGTATTTAAAAGATATACTACCCGGAAGTTTGGGTAAAAAGATTAAATGGAATTTTACAAAATTTTTGATCTCACCCGATGGAAAACCATATAAAAGATATTCGCCAACAACAAAACCCGTAAAAATTGAAAAAGATATTCTGGAATTGATAGAACAATAAAACTAAAATTATGAACGTAATAATTACAGGAGCAAGCGGAATGGTCGGAAAAGGAGTTTTATTAGAAGCCTTGGATCATCAATCGATCAATCGGGTTTTGGTGATTGGTCGAAATCCACTTGGAATAAATCATCCAAAACTAAAGGAAATCATTCATCCCGATTTTACAAATTTCGATGAGATTTCCAACCAGCTTTCGGGTTACGACGCCTGTTTTTTCTGCCTCGGAATTAGTGCTGGCGGATTAAAAGAAGATGCGTATAAAAAAATTACTTACGATTATACGCTGGCGCTGGCGAGAACACTTGTTTCCATTAATCAGGAAATAACTTTCAACTATGTTTCGGGCGAAGGAACCGATTCAAGCGAAAAAGGAAAAATAATGTGGGCACGCGTAAAAGGCAAAACCGAAAACGATTTATTAAACCTTGGATTTCGGCAAGCTTTTATGTTCCGCCCAGGTGTAATAATACCTTTGCGCGGAATAAAATCCAGAACAAAAAGCTACCAGTTTATGTACGATTATTTTATGTGGTTAGTA
>JBNKOT010000138.1:0-9320 GCA_050294855.1 Draconibacterium sp.
TTCATAGCTTTTCATTAAATAATCGATTTACGGCTCTAAATTTTATCACCATAGCTCGCTATGTCTCAAAAATTTATATTGTAAATCAATCATTTACTGAAATTTGAGCTCGCTAATTTTAATCGAACTCAGGTTATTAAAATTATTAAGACGGGGTTGGTTTTAAAGAAGTTGATGCAACAATATTATACTCCTCTGTTCCGAACAATCGCGACAACAATCCTAAAAATTAAGAAAGAAAACTCAGAATTCTAAAACTCCGCCTCAGGAATTTTTTAATTAAATCGACCACAAAAAAAGTAAATCATGCTGCATTCGAGCTTTTTAATTAATTTTGAAGCATAAAATTTTATTATGGAGCAGTACAGTACACGACAAAATAAAATTTCGCGTTTGGTGCAGCGCGAAATGGCCGATATTCTTTTAAAACTAAACAAGACAAAATTTCCCGGAAAATTAATTAGCGTTTCGGTGGTTCGTGTTACCAAAGATTTGGGTATTGCGCGAATTTATTTAAGCGTATTTCCGTCTGAATTTTCAGCAGAAATTTTAACCGAACTACAGGCCTTGAACAAACAAATACGTGGTGATTTGGGCAGAAGAGTGGGGAAAAGTTTACGCGTAATTCCGAACCTGGAATTTTATATCGACGACAGTCTGGATTACATCGACAACATCGACAAATTATTGCACAGCTAATTTTTTCTGAAACAAATATGTAATTCGTTTAAAATAAAAACTACAACTTGAATCTGCCACTTTTTATAGCAAAACGCTACCTGATTTCCAAAAAGAAACAGAATATTATTAACATAATATCGGGAATTTCTGTGGCAGGAATTATCGTTGGAACCATCGCACTGGTGATTGTACTTTCGGTTTTTAATGGCTTTAACAGTTTAATTACCAGCTATTTCAGCGACTTTGATGCAGATCTGAAAATTACGCCCATCGAAGGTAAAATGTTTGATCCCGGCAGCTTCGATTTCGAAAAAATAAAAAACCATCCCGGCGTACTTTATTATGCCGAAATTATCGAAGAAGTGGCGCTTTTAAAATATGGCAGTCAGATTTATCCGGCAACCATTAAAGGAGTTCCTAAAAATTACGTTCAATACACCAATATCGATAGTTTGCTGGTAGAAGGAAGTTTCACTTTTAATCGCGATGGAATTAATTATGCTGTTGTAGGACAAGGTGTTGCCTACAATTTAGGTCTCAGGCTTTCGTTAATAGATCATATTATGATTTATGTTCCTAAAAAAGGAAAACAAGTTTCAATTAATCCTACACGCGCACTCAATCATAATTATATTTTCCCGGCCGGAGTGTTTGCTGTTCTGGAAGAAATCGACTCGAAATACATACTGGTTGATTTCGATTATGCTGCCGAACTTTTTGAAAGCGAGAAACTTGTTTCGGGAGTCGAACTTGGAATTTCGCCCAATGCCAACGCAAAACAAGTACAAAAAGAAATTCAGAAAATTTTGGGAAATTCGTTCCACGTGAAAAACAAATACCAGCAGCACGACTTGATTTATAAAACAACGAAATCGGAAAAATGGATCGCATATTTGATTCTGGTTTTCATTTTAATCATTGCTTCGTTTAATGTTTTAGGAAGTTTATCGATGCTGATAATCGACAAAAAAGAAGACATCCAGATTTTCAGAAGCATGGGTGCCAGTTCAAGTACAATCCGGCAAATCTTTCTTTTTGAAGGCTGGCTCATTTCAATTTTGGGTGCGATTATTGGCTCCATTCTCGGTATTTTTATCTGTTGGCTGCAAATACAGTTTGGAATAATAACACTCCCCGGAAATGGTTCATTTGTGATTACTGCTTACCCTGTCGAAATAATATTCTCCGATATAATATGGGTTTTATCCGTTGTATTACTCATCGGATTTATCGTTTCCTGGTATCCGGTAAAATTTATTTCGCACAAATATTTGCTGAACGAAAACCTTTAGCCAGTCTTCAAAATCACAATTCGTCTTTTCATTTGTCAGAAATGCTGATATAAATTATCATTTGGGTTTATTTTAAATTTTAACTTGCAGATTAAAATAAACGAACAAGGTGAAAGCAATTGTAAAAAGTAAAGCGGAAAGAGGAATTTGGATGGAAGAAGTTCCAATGCCAACGGTTGGACCAAACGATATTTTATTAAAAGTTAAAAAATCGGCCATTTGTGGCACCGATTTACACATTTTTAAATGGGACGAATGGGCGCAACAATCCATTAAAACCCCGGTAACCATTGGTCACGAATACATGGGAACCGTTGTTGAAATTGGTTCCGAAGTCGACCGTGTCCATGTGGGAGAACGCGTAACGGTTGAAGGTCATATTGCATGCGGATTTTGTCGCAATTGCCGTCGCGGAAGACAACACATTTGCGATAACACCATTGGAATCGGCGTTTCGCGTAACGGTGGTTTTGCCGAATACATTTCGGTTCCTGCTAAAAATGTTTTGCATATCGACGATCGAATTTCAGACGAAATGATGGCAATTATGGATCCGCTTGGAAATGCTACACACACAGCTTTGTCGTTTCCAATGTTAGGCGAAGATGTACTGATAACCGGAATTGGAGGCCCGATTGGAGCAATGGCAGCCGCTATTTGTAAGTTCGCCGGTGCACGGAATGTCATTGGAACCGATCTCAGCAAATACCGACGCGATTTAGCGCGTAAATTGGGTGCAACGCGGGTAATCGATCCAACCAAAGAAAGTATACAGGAAGCCATGGCAGTGCACGGAATGGTGGCCGGTTTCGATATCGGATTGGAATGTTCTGGTTCGCCAATTGCTTTTAACGACATGGTGAATAACATGTACAATGGAGGAAAAATAAGTTTACTTGGTTTGCTTCCACAAAACACTCAAATTAACTGGACTAAACTCATTTTTAAAGGTTTAACATTAAAAGGAATTTATGGCCGTGAAATGTACGAAACCTGGTACCACATGGAAATGATGTTGACTTCGGGACTCGATATTTCGCCCATTATTACACACCGATTTAAAGCCGACGATTTCCAAAAAGGATTTGATATAATGGAAGAAGGAAACTGTGGGAAAATAATTTTAGAATGGGATTAGATAACTATGTTCCACGTGAAAAAAACTTTATTCCAACGCAAATTTCTTTAGTTTACCGAAATAGCTACTTTTGCATAAAATAATACAATTTGAACGAAGGATTAGTTATAAAGTCTACCGGAAGCTGGTATACGGTTGAAGACAAAAACGGCGCTACTTTTGAGTGTAAAATCAAAGGTAAATTTCGTATTAAAGGAATTAAAAGCACCAATCCGGTGGCGGTTGGAGACCATGTTTCTTTTACCGTACAATCAACTAACGATGAAGGACCGGAAAAATCGATTGGCTTGATTACGGCCATTGCAGAGCGTAAAAACTACATCATCCGACGTTCTATTAATCTTTCGAAACAATCGCACATTATCGCCGCAAACATCGATCAGGCTGTTCTTGTGGCCACTTTAAATTTTCCGGTTACTACATCAACCTTTATCGATCGTTATCTAGCATCGGCAGAAGCATATCGAATTCCTGTTTTAATTGTTTTTAATAAAATTGATCGTTACGACGAAAAGCAAAATGCTGAATTAAATATGTTAAAAACAACATACGAAAACATTGGTTATAAATGTCTTACAACTTCGGCAAAAAAAGAAATTGGTTTAAATGAATTGAAAGATGCGTTAAAAGATAAAACCAATGTAATAAACGGTCACAGCGGAGTTGGAAAATCAACTTTGATCAACATTCTTCAGCCAGGTTTAAATTTAAAGACCATGGAAATTTCGGATTCGCATAAAACCGGAAAACACACTACTACTTTTTCTGAACTCTTTAAATTGAATTTTGGCGGATACATTATCGACACTCCCGGAATTAAAGCATTTGGAATGTTGGAAATGGAAGCCTGGGAAATTTCTCATTATTTTGTTGAAATTTTTAAAATTTCGAGAAATTGTCAATATAATAATTGTTCGCATACACACGAACCGGGTTGCGCTGTAAAAAGTGCTGTTGAAAAAGGTGAAATTGCAAAATCACGATTTGTGAGTTATTTGGGTCTTTTAGAATCTGACGACAAATATCGGCCGGCCTATTAATTTTTTAAAAGATATAGAATATTTCTATTCCGACGATTCAATAAATCCACCACCCACCAATCGGGGTCCATCGTAAAAAACTGCCGTTTGTCCGGCTGCAATCATCGCTTCAGGTTTTAATAATTCAACCTCGGCCCTTGCTCCGCTTAAAATATTTAACTCACAAGGCGTTTCCTGAAGCCGGTAGCGTACTTTTACTGTTAGCGGGTTAAGTTCCTTATCTATTTGTCTGTCAACAACATGGATGTCTTTTAACACGAGTTTTCTTTTGTATAAATCGGCATATTTTGCCAATACAATTTCATTCTCATCTAGACGAATTTCTGCCACAAAAACCGGATAATTGAGGTTTATTCCTAATCCGCGACGCTGTCCGATAGTAAAATTAGTAATACCGTTGTGCTCACCTAAAATGGTTCCATTATGATCAACAAATTTACCCGGACGCGATTTTATTCCTTCCGATTCCAAAAATTTTCGGTAATTATTTCCTTCGATAAAACAGATTCCAAGACTTTCTTTTTTCTTTGACAAAGAAGAAAATCCTCTTTCTTCAGCCATTCTTTTTATTTCTGTTTTTTCGTATTCACCAAGCGGAAAAATAAGTTTGTCGATCAAATCTTTTCGTAATCCCCATAAAAAAAATGACTGGTCTTTATCCGGATCATTACCCTGGTAGATGTAATTTTGTCCTTTATATTTTTTGATTTGTGCATAATGTCCGGTTGCAATCCAATCGCAATTTTGCTTTTTTGCAAGTTCTTCCAGTTGATAAAACTTCACCTTCGGATTACAAAAAGCGCAAGGAAACGGGGTACGACCTGCCAGATATTCATCTTTAAAATATTCAATAACTGTGGATCTGAATTCACTTCGTAAATCAATAGTAAGATGTTTTATCGCCAAGGTATGTGCTAACGTTTTAGCTTCGGTAGAAATGGAATGATTAACCACTTCCGATCCGCCAAAAAGGAAAGTTACCCCTACAACATCGTAGCCTTGTTCGAGTAAAAGCATGGCAGAAACGGAACTATCAACGCCACCACTCATTCCAAGCAGAACTCTTTTATTCATGCTTTTTGTTCTGAAAATATTTGTATATAATGGTAGCCTTCGAACGTCCTACACATGCTGTTAAAGTTTCGAGATTTTGTTGTTTGATATTTTTCACCGATTTAAAACTTTTGAGTAATTTTTGTGCGGTATTCTCCCCTATTCCGGTAATTGAACTCAGCTCTGAATGAATAAAAGCTTTTGAACGTTTATTCCGGTGAAATGTTATTCCGAAACGATGTGCTTCATCTCGCAATTGTTGAATTACTTTTAGCGTTTCAGAGTTTTTGTTGATATAAATAGGTACCGAATCGCCAGGAAAATAAATTTCTTCGAGCCTTTTTGCAATGCCAATTATCGATATTTTTCCTCTTAAATCGAGTTTTTCCAAAGCAAGAACTGCCGACGAAAGTTGCCCTTTTCCACCATCTACAACAATCAATTGTGGTAGTCTTTTTTTCTCATTCAGTAGCCTTTTATAGCGCCGGTAAACCACTTCTTCCATCGATGCAAAATCGTTCGGACCTTCTACTGTTTTGATATTAAAATGCCGGTATTCTTTTTTTAATGGCTTTCCATTTTTAAAAACCACGCAAGCTGCAACCGGCACGGATCCTTGTAAATTACTATTGTCGAAACACTCAATAAATTCAGGTAATTCCTTTAATTGCAAATCCTTTTTAATTGTATTTAAAATGCGTTCTTCCCTGATTTTTGGATTTTTCAATACCGCTTGTTTCTCTTTTTCAAGCCTGAAATATTTGGCATTTCGTTGAGAAAGTTTGAGTAGTTCGCTTTTTTCACCTCGTTTCGGAACCTTAAAAACAATGCCTTCAATAACATTTTCAAGTTTTAAAGGCACCAGCACTTCACGCGCATTGCTAAATATTTTTTGCCGGATATCAACGATTCCCGACAATAAAAGCTCTTCGGCAGTTTCGTCCAGTACCTTTTTTATTTCGAGTGTAAAAGTTTGTATTATCGCACCTTTTATCACCTTCAAATAATTTACAAAAGCAAACTTTTCATCCTCTTCTATCGAGAATACATCAACATCTGTAATATTCGGAGATACAATGGTGGAGCGGCTTTGGTAACGATTTAAAGAATCGTACTTCTCCTTAATTTTAATGGCTTCTTCAAAATCGAGTTTATCCGACATTTCTGCCATTACATTTTTAAGATGTTTTATCACGCCCGAAACATTTCCCTTTACAATATCGGTTATATCAGTAATTCCTTCCCCATATTTTTCTTCCGAAATATGTCCTTCACATGGCCCGGTGCAATTACCAATATGATATTCCAGACATACTTTATATTTTTTGTTTTGAATGTTTTCCTGTGTCAAATTATAATTACAGGTTCGGAGTTTGTACTCCGACCTAAATAATTCAAGCAAAGTCCTTACGGTATAACCCGATGTGTAAGGACCAAAATATTTCGATCCGTCGCGAATCAGATTTCGTGTACTAAAAACGCGTGGAAATGGTTCATTCTTGATACATATCCACGGAAAACTTTTATCGTCTTTTAGCTGAATATTGTACCGCGGTTGGTACTTTTTAATCAGGTTGTTTTCGAGCAATAAAGCGTCTTGTTCTGTCGCAACAACCATGTGTTTTATATTTACAATATTGCGTACAAGCAAGGCTGTTTTCCGATGCTCGTGACGTTTTGTAAAGTAAGAAGAAACACGTTTTTTTAAGTCCTTTGCTTTGCCAATATAAATAATTGTACCAGCATTATCGAAATATTGATAAATCCCCGGCTTGTTCGGTAAAACCGAAATCAGTGATTTCAAATAATCAATATTGCTATTTACGGTTTGGTATTTCAACTCTAATATTTTACAAGCACCTGGCAGGGGTATTTAAATATTACGTCCTTTTTAGGCGTCGAGACAAACTCCAGGTCGATAATAAAACTAAAATAGATTTCTTTTACACCTGACTTTTTTACCAGATTTAATGCTGCCTGTGCACTCCCACCAGTTGCCAATAAGTCGTCGTGAATTAGAACCACATCGTTTTCATTCAGCGCATCAACATGCATTTCAACTTTATCATTCCCGTATTCCAACTCATAAGTTTCGCTTATTATTTCAGACGGAAGTTTATTGGGTTTACGAACAGGCACAAATCCTGCATTAAGTTTTCCGGCAATGGCACCACCGCAAATAAATCCACGTGCTTCTAATGCTACCACTTTTGTAACTCCTCTATCTTTAAATTCACTTACAATCGAATCTATGGTATAGTTTAATGCTTTCGGATTTAGCGTTAAAGTTGTAATGTCTTTAAAATTAATTCCAACTTTTGGATAGTCTTGTATTTCTCTGATTTCTTTTTTTAAGTCCATTTGTAATTTTCAATTTGTTCCACGTGAAACATTATCTTCCCAGCAAAACCAACAATACATTTATGTCGGAAGGTGAAACACCTGAAATTCTTTTTGCTTGTCCAATTGTTTTAGGATTTATACTTTTCAATTTTTGTCGCGCTTCTGTCGAGATCGATTTTAATTCTGCATAATTGAACTTATCTTCAATTACAATATTTTCGAATTTATCTAACTTTTCTGCCAGTAATTTTTCGCGGTTAATATACCCTTCGTATTTAATCGAAATTTCCGCTCCTTCAATAATTTCTGTTCTACGTTGCTCTGGAACCCTTTCGAGAAACGTTTTAAACGGGGTAATGTATTCGATTAAATCAAATATCGAAATCTGAGGCCGCAAAAGAATGTCATAAAGTTTAACTCCTTGTTTTAATTCCGGCGTACCTTTTTCCATAAGTAACTGATTTACAAACTTTGGCTTCACACTAAACTTCTTTACAAAATCAATTATTTCTGAAATTAAGTTCATTTTCTCCGTCAGTAAATTTACACGTTCCAGAGAAGCTAAACCCAATTTATGCGATTTTAGTGTCAATCTTGCATCTGCATTGTCTTGTCGAAGCAAAATCCGAAATTCTGCTCTACTTGTAAACATGCGATACGGTTCATCCACTCCTTTGGTTACCAAGTCGTCGATTAAAACACCAATGTAAGCTTCGTTTCTTTTTAAGACGAAGTTGTCTTTTTTGTTTTGCGATTTTAAGTGTGCATTTATTCCGGCAATAATTCCCTGAGCACCGGCTTCCTCATATCCTGTCGTTCCGTTTATTTGTCCGGCAAAAAATAAATTCTCTACCAGTTTTGTTTCCAGCGAATGAAAAAGTTGCGTGGGTTCGAAATAATCGTATTCAATTGCATAGCCCGGTCTGAAAATCTTGGCCTTTTCCAAACCAACAATTTTATGTAAACCTTTGTACTGAACATCCCAGGGTAATGATGACGAAAAACCATTTAAATAATATTCAATTGTTTTTTCACCTTCGGGTTCGAGAAAAAGCTGATGTTTTTCCTTTTCGGCAAAAGTAATCAGTTTCGATTCGATACTCGGACAATAACGTGGACCAGTACTTTGAATTGTTCCATCAAACATCGGAGAAGCTTCGAAACCCAGTTCGAGTTCGCTGTGTACTTCCTGGTTTGTGTGTGTAATCCAGCACGAGCGTTGTTTGAGTTTACTTTCGGTGTCCGGCAAATAAGAGAATTTGTAATGTGTAACATCACCCTCTTGCTCGGTACAAACCGAAAAATCGATTGTTCTTCCATCGATTCTTACCGGAGTTCCGGTTTTTAATCGTCCGGTTTTAAAGCCTATCTCGGCCAGTTGCTCCGAAATATTATAAGAAGCAGCTTCGCCAATACGCCCACCTTTCATTTTAGAGGCGCCTACGTGCATCAAACCATTTAAAAAGGTGCCGTTGGTTAAAATAACCGTTTTCGCCTTAAAATCGATGCCCATTTTGGTTCTGACACCTTTAACAACTTTTTCTTCAAAAATTAGTTGTGTTACTGCGTCCTGCCATAAATCGAGGTTATCGATACTTTCGAGCGTATCTCTCCATAACTCGGCAAATCTAAAACGGTCGTTTTGCGAGCGCGGACTCCACATAGCAGGTCCTTTGGATTTATTCAACATCCGAAACTGAATAGTAGTTTTATCGGCAATAATACCCGAATATCCGCCCAGAGCATCTATCTCTCGAACAATCTGACCTTTTG
>JBNKOT010000139.1:0-3739 GCA_050294855.1 Draconibacterium sp.
GAAAATTCAACATCACTTTTCCTCTTTGATCATTTTAACCAGTTCTTCCAGTTCTTCAGGGGATAACCCTTTTTCTTTCACAAAAAATGCAACCGCACTTTTATAAGAGTTATCGAAATAATCACTGATGACATTCTTCATAAACGATTTCCTATATTCTTCTTTCGACAACAATGGAAAATACTGATAAGTGTTGCCGTATTGATTATACCCAACTATTCCTTTTTCCTGAAGTAATCGAACCAGCGAGGAAATGGTATTGTAATGAGGCTTAGGATCATCATATTCTTCGACAATATCCTTTACAAAAGCTTTTTTAAGCTTCCACAAGATTTTCATTACTTCTTCTTCTTTGCGTGTTAATTTCTTCATTCTGTCAATTTTTTAAATGTAGAACAAACATACAACTGATTTTTCAGTTTTGCAACTATTTTTTCAGTTTATTAACTGTTTTTTCAGTTTTTCTGTTTTGAAGTAAGAAGGCCATCCACTTACAAGGCCCATAAAAAAGATTCCATCTCCGTTAAAAGATGGAATCTTACAAAACTTAAAATCCAGGGAAAAAAAGCCTCTGCTTTTTGACCAGATTAATATATTGACTTCCATAAATAATAAAGGTTTAAAATACTTTTAATATTTTTTGTTGGCAGTCGATAAAAATAGAGTTTACTTGTTCCGAGGTCTCAGGATCGTGCCAACGATGTTTTAGTGTTGATGGAGGAGACTTGGTTGGCGGAAAAGCTACAACCAAATCTATCCATTATATACAAATTAATATTTCTGTTGTTGCGAACGTAGTGAAGTAATCTATTTTACAATCCTTATATTTACCAAACAATAGTAATTAATCATTCAAATGTGTTTTATTTTAGCGAAACATGAGGTAAATTTGCTAGGAACAGAAAATTAATCAACACTAAACTTATGAATCAAAAAATTCAACATCCACAAACACCACCGCCCAACTATCTGGTTTTTGCAATTCTAACCACCATTTTTTGTTGCCAGATTTTAGGTATTGTTTCCATTGTTTTTGCTGCGCAAGTAAACTCAAGATGGGCAAGTGGAGATTTTGATGGTGCTTTAAACGCAAGCAAAAATGCCAGACTTTGGGCGTGGGTTGCTTTTGGCAGTGGAATCGCAACCGCAGTAATTCTTATACTTTTGTCGTTAATTGGAGTGATTGCCGGAATTGGATCGGGCGGATTTGATTTTTAATCGATGAATAGATTTGCACAAATTGTATTGCTCATTCTTGTAATTGTATTAGCAATAATTTTCTATTTTATAAATCCTGTTGAACATCAAATTTTTCCGCAATGTATTTTTCATTCGGTTACCGGGTATCATTGTCCGGGGTGTGGGTCGCAGCGGGCTATACACAGTCTAATGCATTTGAATTTTACTGGTGTAATCAGCAATAATTTCCTGTTTCTTCCGGCGGCAGTTTTGATTATTTATCATTACCTCCATCCGGTTTTAAATAAAAATTTCAAGTGGAAACTCCCGAATATTTTCTATTTCAAAAAAACACCCTGGATTATTTTTGGAGTGGTAATTCTCTTTTGGATTTTACGGAATTTACCCTGGTATCCGTTTACGGTTTTGGCGCCAAATTAGATTTAAAGGATGTTACGAGTATACCAATTTTTAATACGGCTGAACGAATATTACAAGCAATAATTACCAGTGCATTTCAAGGCACAACTCGCTTTATAATTTAATTTCTACCACCTTACTCAACTCACTTTCGTTTTTTAAACGATCGAGTACAGCAACCCTTACTTCGTATTTTTTCCTTTTCTTATTGAGTTTAGAAAATTTGTAATCACTCCCACTTGTAATTTTGAAAATGAAATTACTATTCTGCGCATCGAAAGTTTTTCCTTTTTCATTCAGATAAATTACAAATTGTTTGGCTTTATTCATTTCATCCAAAGTTTCTTCAACCTTCCATTTTATTTTTTTGCCCGATTTTTTAAATTTTAAAACGGGTTTTGGTGGTGTGTTATCGATCCAGGTCATTGGTGGAACGATAGCAGGATTTTTATATAAGTTCAGTTTTAAACTATCCTGAAATCCCATTAAATTGCGATTAAAATGGTTGCTGCTGTAAAATGCCGAACCACCTATTTCTATTTTGGCGCGCAATAATCTGATTTGTTTGGGCAGTTCGCCGGGCATGGTCCATTCTTCGGTAGCCGACTCCGGATTGCTTTTGTAAATACCATGTCCGATATACATTGCACGACTGTATGCATGATCTTTCCACCAGTTTGAGAGCAATTCAAAATCGACAAGCGGATGCCCGATTTGCCAGTACAACTGTGGTAATAAATAATCGATCCAGCCATTTTTTTGCCACTTAATTACGTCTGCAAACAACTGGTCGTAGTTGGTTGCTCCGGCATTTGTTTCCGATCCCTCCGGATCGTCGATACGATTACGCCAAACTCCAAACGGACTGATGCCAAATTTCACCCAGGGTTTTGTTGCTTTGATCGTATCGTTTAACATTTTTATGGTTTTGTCCACATTGTCGCGTCGCCAGTTGGCTTTATTTTCAGGAAAAAAATGCTTGTGATAATTAGCAAAAGAAGTTGTGTCGGGAAAATCGTTTTTGAGCGGATAAGGATAAAAATAATCGTCGAAATGAATGGCATCCACGTCGTAACGTGCTACAATATCTTTTACAACCTTAATCACAAAATCGCGTGCTTCCGGAACTCCCGGATCGAAATACAATTTACCACCGTATTCCAGAATCCAATCAGGATGTTGAAAAGCAATGTGATTACCGGCAAGCGGTTCGCTGCTTTTTTGTGCCACACGATACGGATTTAACCAGGCATGTAATTCCATTCCGCGTTTATGCGTTTCACTGATCCAAAACTCCAACGGATCGTAAAATGGTTCGGGTGCCTCCCCTGGATTACCGGATAAATACCTCGACCAGGGTTCCAATTCCGATCGATAAAAAGCGTCGGCAGCCGGACGAATCTGCAAAATAATGGCATTCATACCCAATTGCTGTTGTAAATCTAAAATTTGGATGGCCTCATTTTGCTGGGCTTCTGTGGTTAATCCGGGTTTCGATGGCCAGTCGATATTAACAACCGTTGCCACCCAAACGGCACGGAATTCGTGTTTGGGAGAAATCGATTGACTTTTTATTTCCGTAATTAGAAATAATAGGATGATCAAGGAAAGAAGATATTTCATTTTTGTTTTTTGACATATTTCAGAAAAACAAAAATAATGATTCTGACTTATGAAACGAACATGAGTTTTCTTCATTCTAAATTCTCAAACAAGAATGATTAAAATTTATGTGAGTTCCTGAATGTCTTCAAATTTTTTGAACATTCAGAAATCAAAAAATTTTAAACAGATGAAAACCTATATTAAAGATTTAAAAGACTGCACACTTCATCAACCTTTATTTTTGTAGTTTTACATCATGATTTTAATTGCAGACAGCGGTTCAACAAAAACAGACTGGTATTATTCCGAAGGAAAAAATAATTCTGAAAGAATATTAAGCAGCGGAATAAATCCGTTCTTCAGAACCTCAAAAGATATTCACGATGAGCTTCAAAAAGTTCTGGCTCCAAAAATCAAAACCAATATTCGGGAAATTCATTTTTATGGTGCCGGAGTTATCAATCCAGAGAAAGGCAATGTTGTAAAAAATGCTTTGCACTTGCTTTTTCCAACAGCAAAAATTGAAGTGGAAAGC
>JBNKOT010000140.1:0-6416 GCA_050294855.1 Draconibacterium sp.
AAATGTATTTCGGTATGTTTACGAACTTCTTTTCAGCTTACAGAAATTGATAAAATATACGAAGCGGTTTTAAATATCGATTACGACGATTCTTTTGTTGCGTATTTAAATGGAGTTGAAATTGCCCGATCAGCAGGATTAACCGGCAATTTTCCGGAAGCAACACAAATTTCCACCAGTAATCACGAGGCAAAAATGTACAGCGGCGGCATGCCCGAAGCTTTTTTTATTTCGCACGATAAAATCTCATCGCTTTTAAAAGAGGGTAAAAATGTTTTGGCGGTTCAGGTGCACAACAGTTCGACCAACTCGTCAGACATGAGTTCCAACATGTTTTTTTCGGTGGGGATTTCAGATTCGGAAACGCGTTATTTGTCGAATCCGTATTGGTTTTCGGCACCGGTGGTCTTTAGCGGAACAACTCTTCCGCTGCTGATTATAAACACCAACGGAGCCGCCATTCCGGATGAACCGAAAATTGATGCCGATCTTAAAATCATTCACAACGAAAATGGCGATAAAAATAATTTAGATGATATTGCAAATAAATACGACGGCAAAATCGGGATCGAACGCCGCGGTGCTTCGTCGTATAATTATCCGCAACGCCCCTATTTATTCGAAACTCGAAATGAAGACGGAAGCAACAACAATGTTTCGATTTTAGGAATGCCCGAAGAAAACGACTGGATTTTATTGTCGCATTACAACGACAAAACGTTGATGCGAAATGCCATCTCGTTTGATTTCTTTCGTGAAATGGGGCATTATTCGGTTCGGAGTCGTTTGGTCGATGTGGTGCTCAACGGACAATACGAAGGAATTTATTTGCTTTGCGAAAAAGTAAAACGCGATAAAAACCGGGTAGATATTTCGAAACTTACACCCGATGACAATGCGGGTGACGATCTCACCGGAGGATACATTTTTAAAGTAGATTACCACAATGGCTTCGATGGCTGGCAGTCGGATTATTCTCCGATTGATCATCCGGGTTATGCCACTCGTTTTGTATACAATTATCCGGATTACGAAGAAATTGTAGGCTCGCAGCGTAATTACATTAAAACATTTGTCGACAATTTTCAGCAAGTTTTACATCGAAGTAATTTTGCCGATTATTACAATTCGTACATACACGACTCGTCGTTTATCGATTATTTTATTTTAAACGAATTAGCACGGAATGTCGACGGATACAAAAAGAGCCGCTATTTTCATAAAGACAAAGACAGCCAAGGCGGTTTAATAAAAGCCGGTCCGGTTTGGGATTTCGACTGGGCCTGGAAAAACATTTTTGATTGCAACATTTTCCGACAAACCGATGGATCGGGCTGGGCCTACAAAATTAACGATTGCTACGAAACGTCGAGCCCGGGGTGGTACGTTCGTCTTTTACAAGATCCGGTTTTTGCCGATAAAGTAAATTGCCGTTATTTTAAATTGCGCGAAAGTATTTTGTCGAACGAGGCGATCGAAGCAAAAATGGATTCGATTTATGAAGTTGTAATAGAACCACAGGTTTACCATTTTTCGAAATGGGATATTTTGGGAATCCGTACCGGAGCGCCCGAAGTAGAATCGCCGGCACAAACCTACAACGAAGAAGTTTCGAGATTAAAAAACTGGATCGAAAAAAGGTTAACCTGGCTCGATAATAACATGGTGGGTGAAAGTGGCAACTGTGTTTCTGCTACCGACGATAGAATCGCGAATAACGAGTTGGTGATGTATCCGAATCCGGCTACAATTCACATTAGCCTCGAAGCAAATATCGAATTTCTGAAAGTAGACCTTTATGATCATTCAGGTAGAATTGTTCTACAAAAACCATCGCAGTATTCACGAAGAATTACCATCGAATTGGAAAATTTAAAACCCGGCTTGTACCTTACTAAATCGACTTTTGTTAACGGTAAAACACAAACCAACAAATTGATTGTACGATAAGTGTTCTTCTGAAATAGGAACATTTCGCCTCATTTTGGATGAGACAAAATCTAAAAAAACAAGCATTTAAAACATCATTCCAATTGGAGGGATTCCTTCAAGAAATCTATCTAAAAATGCTCCTCAAAAACTGACCTCCTTTGGGATTCCTTTTCTAATATTCTGTATTTATATGGGTTACACGCATGGTTATTTAAATTCACTCCCTATGCGATATTATTGTCCGAAGGAGATTAAATGCAAATAACTCTGTGCAAAGCTCAGGACAGAAATAAAAATACGCAAACAACCCTGAAATGTGCTGAATTCATAAAACAAGTACTGATTATGCTAATCTATTTAACGCTTGAGCCGTAGTAACATTGTTTCTTTTCTCAAGTCAAGCCAAAAAAAATGCCCGAAGTAAAACTTCAGACATTTTATATTTTGTGTAATATTTTTTATTCGCCACGAACGGCTGCAACACCCGGAAGTGTTTTTCCTTCCAAATATTCCAACAAAGCGCCACCTGCAGTTGAGATGTACGAAACGCCATCGGCAAACCCAAACTGGTTAACACAAGCAACCGAGTCGCCACCACCAACTAAAGAAAAAGCTCCTTTTTTAGTTGCAGTAACAATTGCTTCTCCAATTGCTTTCGAACCGCCTGCAAATTTTTCGATTTCGAAAACACCAACCGGGCCATTCCAAAGAATTGTTCCCGAGTTTTCGATTACTTCTTTAAAACGTTTAATACTTTCCGGGCCGGCATCAAGACCTTCCCAACCTTCAGGAATACTATCAGCTGCAACAATCTGCGTATTTGCATCCTGACTAAAAGCATCGGCGGCAATCACATCAGTAGCAATAATTAATTTTACTCCTTTTTCAGCAGCTATTTTTTGAATGTTTTTTGCGGTTTCCAAATAGTCGTCTTCGCAAATCGAATTTCCAACCGATCCACCGTTTGCTTTTACAAAAGTAAATGTCATTCCACCACCTAAAATCAGGTTGTCAACGGTATCCAATAAGTTTTCGATGATTGTAATTTTCGAAGAAACTTTTGCGCCACCCATAATTGCAGTTAAAGGACGTTTTGGAGCTTTCACTACTTTATCCAAACTTTCAACTTCGCTTTCGATTAAATAACCAAACATTTTATCGTTTGGAAAATTCGCAGCAATTACTGCTGTTGAA
The DNA here is from genome assembly GCA_050294855.1 of Draconibacterium sp. Taxonomy (GTDB): domain Bacteria; phylum Bacteroidota; class Bacteroidia; order Bacteroidales; family Prolixibacteraceae; genus Draconibacterium. The sequence goes on from JBNKOT010000140.1 coordinate 3,127, forward strand.
GCATGTGCACGGTGTGCAGTTCCAAAAGCATCGTTAATCCAGCAATCTCCAATTTCAGCCAATTTTGAAGCAAAGTCAGTGTCTCCGGCAGTTTCTTCTTTGTAAAAACGAAGGTTTTCGAGAATTAAAACTTCGCCGGCTTTTAAATCATTGGCCATAGCTTTTACTTCGTCGCCAATACAATCGGGAGCAATTTTAACTGTTGCACCACCCAATAAGTCCGACAAATGTTTCACCAATGGTTTTAACGAGAATTTCGCTTCCGGTCCGTCTTTCGGACGACCAAGATGCGACATAATAACTGGAGAACCACCGCCTTCAATCACTTTATTAATGGTTGGAAGGGCTGCCCGCATTCGGGTATCGTCAGTAATTTCGAATTTTTCGTTTAAGGGAACATTAAAATCAACACGAATCAGTGCTTTTTTTCCATTAAAGTTGTAGTTACTAATTGTTTGCATTGTATTATATTTTATTGAGTTTCTGAAAAACAATCAAAGATAAACAATTAATCCCTCACAATTTCTGAGATATTTTTTGATGAAAACAATTTAATGTTGGGGTAATCTTAAAACTCAAATCTCAAGCATCAAAAATCAATTGATACTCAAATACCAACTCACCAACTCCAAATTTGAAACATTGAAATTTGTTTTTTAGGAAATTGCAGCTTATTTATTATTTGGTTGCTGAGATTTGGTTATTTTTACCGCATGTTTTTTAAAGATGTAATCGGACAAGACGAGATAAAAAAGCGGTTGATCCGCTCTGTGCACGAAGAAAGAATCAGCCATGCGCAACTTTTTGCAGGTGCTGAAGGAACTGGCAAACTGGCACTGGCCATTGCTTATGCGCAATATGTATCGTGCCAAAACCGTAGAGAAACCGATTCGTGCGGAGTTTGTCCGTCGTGCCACAAATTCCAAAAACTGGCGCATCCCGATTTGCATTTTGTTTTCCCGGTTTTTAATACCCCAAAAATTAAAAATCCGGTGAGCGACGATTTTTTGCCCAACTGGCGCGAAATCATTTTCAAAAATCCGTATTTCGATTTAAGTCAGTGGCTGGCACACATCGATGCCGGAAATGCTCAGGGTTTAATTTACGAGCGCGAGAGTGAAACCATTCTTCGAAAACTCAACCTAAAATCCTTTGAGTCGGAATTTAAAGTAATGATTATTTGGCTGCCCGAAAAAATGCACCAAAACTGTTCCAATAAATTGTTAAAAATGATTGAGGAACCACCAAATAAAACACTTTTTATTTTGGTGAGCGAAGACGAAGAATCGGTAATTGGCACCATTCGCTCGCGGGCTCAACTGATAAAATTTCCTTTTATCGACAAACAATCCATCCAAGAAGCACTTTTAAAAATAGAAGGAATAAACGAAGAAATTATTCTCGATGCGGTTCATTTATCGAATGGAAATTATATAAAAGCACTGGAGTATTTAAACCCGGGAGAAGACGAACAGTTCTATTTTCAAAAGTTTCAGGAAATGATGCGACAGGCGTATCAGCGTGAAGTTCTGGCACAGATTGAGTGGGCAGATGAAATGGCTAAAATTGGCCGCGACAAACAAAAGGCATTTTTCAATTTTGCACTTCGAATGATTCGCGAATATTTTGTGATGAACATGAAACAGAGTAGCATGGTTTACCTCAAACAGGAGGAAAAAGCCTGGGGCGCTCGTTTTGCACCTTTTATTAACGAACGAAACATCACTCCTTTTTTTAACGAATTCGAACTGGCAATAAAACACATTTCTGCCAACGGAAATCCACGTATTATTTTTCTCGACACGGCTTTACGAATGGTGAGGCTGATAAAAAGGTAGGATAAAAAAATAACACTTCTTTTTTAGAATCATTTTAAACTTCAATGCTTTCGTTATCAACTGCTTTTAATCACTATTTTTGTGAGTTAGAATAGATTTTTATTAGTTTAACGCAATAAAACGTACCTATTCCAAAACGACACTATGCAAGAAGTTGATACTATAGAAAGAGGAGTATGCTACACCAAAACTGGATGTTGCGCAAAACTGCACGTTACTGATTGGTTAAAAGACATACAATCTGCAGGCCCGCTGAACGATGTTATTGAGGTTCGTTTTAAAAATACACGCAAAGATTATTACAAAAACGTAAACAACCTGAAACTAAAAGTTGGAGATCTGGTGGCGGTTGAAAGTAGCCCCGGGCACGACATTGGCATTGTTTCGGTAATGGGCGAAATTGTGCGTCAGCAAATGCAAAAACACAAGGTTACGCTGATAAATGGCGAACTTCGGAAAGTGTATCGCAAAGCCAAACCTGCTGATATCGACAAATGGAAAGAGGCCATTTCGTTGGAACATGAAACCATGATTCGTTCGCGTCAAATTACTGCTGATCTGAAATTGAACATGAAAATCGGCGATGTGGAATACCAGGGCGACCGGACAAAAGCCATTTTCTATTACATTGCCGACGAGCGGGTTGATTTCAGGCAACTGATAAAAGTGCTGGCCGAGAATTTCCGCATCCGTGTTGAAATGAAACAAATTGGCGCTCGTCAGGAAGCCGGAAGAATAGGTGGAATTGGCCCTTGCGGAAGAGAAATTTGCTGCTCAACCTGGATGCACAATTTTGTGTCGGTAACCACAAATTCTGCGCGTCATCAGGAAATTTCGTTAAATCCACAAAAACTTGCCGGACAGTGTGGAAAATTAAAATGCTGCCTTAATTTCGAGCTGGCAACTTATATGGATGCACAAAAAGATTTCCCGCCAAGCAACATTCCGCTGGAAACCGATAACGGACTTTATTACTTTTTTAAAGCCGATATTTTGAGCGGAACTTATTCGTACATGTTACAGGGAAATACACCATCGAACCAAATAACGGTACCGATTAGTCGCGTAAAAGAAGTTTTGCGACTAAATAAAAGAGGAAAGAAACCGGAAAAACTAATCAATACCGACCAGGCTGATTTAGCGAAAGAAAAAGAATCGTTTACCAATGTTGTGGGTCAGGATGACCTGCATCGTTTCGATCGTCCTAAAAAACAGCAGCGAAACAAAAAACGAAATTTCAGGGCTAATCCAAGACGAAGACCAAACAACCCAAGAAAGCAGTCTCGATAATTTGGATTTGATAAAAAAATCGGACTATTTTTGTTGCATGAAAAATCTAAAACTGCAGTTTTTATATCTCGTTTTAATTGCAATACTGTTTTCGGCCTGCGATACGAACGTCGTTTTCGAAAAATATGAAAAAATACCTCAACCCGGCTGGCAAAAAGATTC
>JBNKOT010000141.1:0-1980 GCA_050294855.1 Draconibacterium sp.
TTTTCTTTTTTCAAAAACAGGTTCATAATTTTTGCTCCGGCCACACCACCCGCTGTCGCAATCACAAAAGAGCCGGCTCCCAATGCAAATATTTTAATTGATGAAGGAGTTAAAAAAACATCGGCCTGAGTTGATGCTCCCACTGTAATTCCCAGCAAAATGGTAATCACATCGATGAGAGGGTTAGCAGCTGTGTTTGCCAAACGTTTGGTAACGCCCGATTCCTTCAGTAAATTACCAAAAAACAACATGCCAATTAGTGGCAACGCAGAAGGTGCAATGTAAGCCGTTAATGTTAATCCAACAATCGGGAAAAGTACTTTTTCCAGTTTGGAAACCGCGCGCGGTGGTTTCATCCGAATCAAACGTTCTTTTTTTGTTGTCATCAAACGAATTACCGGAGGCTGAATAACAGGAACCAAAGCCATGTATGAATAAGCCGCAATTGCAATTGGTCCGATCAGGTTTTTCACCGTAGTACCGTCGGCCAATACATTTAATCCATTCGCCAGTTTCGACGAAATAAAAATTGCGGTTGGTCCATCAGCACCACCAATAATTCCAATTGCACCGGCTTCCTGCGGAGTAAATCCTAAATATATGGCGCCCAGAAAAGTGAGGAAAATACCGATTTGAGCAGCCGCACCCAACAACATTAATTTTGGATTCGAAATCAACGACGAAAAATCTGTCATGGCACCAATTCCAAGGAAAATAAGCGGTGGATACCAGCCTTGTACAACACCCTGGTAAAGAATATTTAGAACAGAACCCGGTTCGTAAACGCCAAGTTTGAGGTTAAAATCGGCCACCTGAAACATGGGGATATTCCCAACAAGAATTCCAAATCCGATTGGAATCAGCAACATCGGTTCAAAGTCGTATTTAATGGCCAGAAACAGGAATACAAATCCTACCAGCATCATAATAATGTTTCCCCACGAAATGTTGGCAAAACCCGAGAATTCGTAAAAATTAAACAAACCCGACATAGCTCCGCTGTAGTTTTTATACGTCGATCCATCGCCAAGCAATTCGCCGCTATCCGAAATATGCAAGCTGCGTTCCGGAAGCTTTACCCTAATTATTTTGGTGTGGTATCCCGCAGATTGATTGGGATTTGTGTTTATTCTTAACTCCGTAATTGGCACCGTATTAAAATCCAGAATCACCTGATTGTCTGATATGATATAATGTCCAGAGTATCGCTGTTTTGCTGAATCTAAAATAAAAGTTCCTTCGTCTTCGAATGTAAAAGTTTTAAAACGTTTTACTGTTTTCGGATTTTCTTTTTGATTCTCTTCTCCGGCTTTGTAGGTCGAAATTGGTACATAACCATCGGTGTAATTGATCCATTTTCCGTTGGTCAATACGTTGTTCATCTTTTCTGGTTTGTTGGCTGCAAATGCCGTTTGAACCAGAAAAATGAGTAATAGTAGTAGTTGAATTGTTTTTCTCATTGGATGGCAGGTAAGGGTTAAGCAATTTCTATCAGTAGATCGTCTTGCAACACACTGTCGCCAACATTTACTTTTATCGAAGTAACCTCGCCGCCTTTCGATGTCTGAATCTGGTTTTCCATTTTCATGGCTTCCATCACAATAATGTTTTGTCCTTCGACAACGGTATCGCCAATTGAAACACTAATTTTCAGAATTGTACCGGGTAGTGGAGCGGTTACCTTATGTTTTCCGGTCGGTGCCGTTTTTTTGATCTGACCTTCTCCTGGCATTTGTTGAACTGGTTTTCGCACCAGTGTTGGTGTTTTCGAAGTTTTAACTTCTCCATGAATCCGCACCTCGTAAATGGTTCCGTTTACATCTAATTCAGCAATGTTATCTTCAATGTCTTTTAAATGAACATCGTATTCGTTACCTCTGATCGTGAATTTATATTTTTTCATTTTGATATTTTTCTTGTTAAATCCGCTTTGGAATTTCCATGTTTTTCGATCTCTTTTCTGATTTTAGAAACTACTTT
>JBNKOT010000142.1:0-7732 GCA_050294855.1 Draconibacterium sp.
GAGCGCAAACACCGCAAATTTCGGAATTGGGTTACGACATGATTTCGGGTCAGACTTTCGGCAACAAAGCGTTTCTGATTAATTGTATGTTTTATTTAGACGACAATCAGGGAATTATGCAATTACGCGGTAGAACACTTAAAATGCGGCTGCTCGACAAAGTGAAACTACGCGAAGAAAAAGGATTTTGGCAGTTAATAAATGTGGTGTTACCGTTGGTGGTCATTCTCCTTTTTGGATTGATTTTCAATGTTGTTCGAAGGTATAAATATAGTCGTTCATAATTCTGTTAAAAATCCAAGTTTTCTGAATAGGTATATATTATTAAAGTTTGTATATTCGTGTACTTAGATTAAAAATTGAGTTCGTTAAATTGCCCGAGTAGGGATTTGCATTCAAAAAAATAAAACATAAAATATATACACATGAAGTTTGTTGTATCAAGTACAGAATTATTAAGCCATTTATCGGCATTAAGCAAAGTTATCAGCAGTAAAAGCACGATGCCAATTTTGGATAACTTTCTGTTTCAACTTTCTGAAACAGAGTTAACAATAACTGCTTCGGATCTCGAGTCAACATTGATTACAAGTTTAAGTTTAGACAATATTGAGGGCGAAGGAGCGATTGCTGTGCCAGCAAAATTAATCATCGATTCGTTAAAAGAATTCCCCGAGCAGCCACTGACTTTTCATATCGACGATAATTCGTTTAATGTTGAAATATTATCCGACAATGGGAAATTCAGTATTATGGGACAAAACGCTGAAGATTTTCCAGTACAACCAGCATTAGATGCCGAAGGAACTGCATCGATTGATGTAAACCATGTGGTGCTACAAAAAGGAATTGAAAAAACGTTGTTCGCCACTGCCGACGATGAATTGCGTCCGGTGATGAATGGAATTTATGTTGAGCTGACTCCTGATTACATGAGTTTTGTTGCTTCCGATGCACACAAATTGGTGCGTTATCGGAGAACCGATGCAAAAGCTGAATTCGAGTCGTCGTTTATTTTACCAAAAAAACCGGCGAGTTTGCTAAAAAGCCTTTTACCAAAAGAAGAGTTTGATGTAAAAGTGGAATTCGACGATAAAAATGCATTTGTAACTTTAAGTAATTATAAATTGATTTGTCGTTTGGTGGAAGGAAATTATCCAAGTTATAACTCGGTAATTCCTACCAACAATCCAAATAAAATGAACATCGATCGTTTAAATTTCCTAAATACGATCAAACGTGTTTCTGTATTCTCGAATCAGGCCAGCAATTTAGTTAAACTAAATATCAACGATAACCAATTGGTGGTTTCTGCTCAGGACATCGATTTCTCGATTTCGGCAGTAGAACGTCTGAATTGCGAATACGAAGGCGACGAAATAGAAATCGGTTTCAAATCTACATTCCTGCAAGAAATTCTCACCAACATTTCTTCGGGCGATATTGTAGTGGAAATGAGCGACCCAACACGCGCAGGTCTTTTATTACCTGCCGAAGCAGCGGATGAGGATGAAGACATGTTAATGCTCTTGATGCCGATGATGATTAATGCGTAAACTTTAATACAATAATTTTGAGAAGGTATCCTTAAAATCAGAAACGAGATTTTTGGATACCTTTTCTTTTAAATAATATTCATGCAACTTCAATTAAAAAATCCAATAGTTTTTCTCGATTTAGAAACCACTGGTGTAAACATTGCCACCGACAGAATTGTGGAAATAGCGCTGGTAAAAGTTAATGTAGACGGAAAGGAAGAGGAAAAACTTCTGCGGATTAATCCGGAAGTTCCGATTCCCGAGGAAACCTCGCAAATACATGGAATTTACGACAAGGATGTAAAAGATGCACCTACTTTTAAGGAAGTGGCAAAAACGCTGGCCAAATTTATCGAAGGCTGCGATTTGGGAGGTTTTAATTCCAATCGCTTCGACATTCCGCTTTTAGCTGAAGAATTTATTCGTGCCGATATCGACATCGATCTAAAAAAACATAAGTTTATTGATGTGCAGGCCATTTTTCATAAAATGGAAAAACGAACGCTAGGGGCTGCTTACAAATTTTATTGCCAGCAGGAATTGCAAGATGCACATAGTGCAATGGCCGACACAAGAGCAACTTACGAAGTTTTTAAAGCACAATTAGACCGTTATCAAGGTGTAGAGTTTACCGATATTAAGGGCAACAAAACCATACCTATTGTAAACGATATGGAGAAAATAAGCGAGTTTTCGTCGTTTACAAGAAATGTCGATTTTGTGGGTAGAATTGTGTACGACGAAAATGGAGTGGAGACATTTAATTTTGGTAAAAATAAAGGTGTCCCGGTAGAAAAAGTACTTCGCGAACAACCCGGTTATTACGGCTGGATGATGAACAGCGAGTTTCCGCTTTATACAAAAAAAGTATTGACCCGTTTGAAATTAAAAATGATGGGGAAGTAGTAAATTTGTTTAAAGTTTAAATCTGCTAGGAAAAGTCATCCGAAGAATATTTTTGTAAAGTGTTCTGACGTTTCAAACAATTGATCTAATAATGATAGATTCATCGGAAGACTAAATTGTAGCATTTTTATTTTTTGAGCAAACTCAAATGTAAAGTTCAGAAAAGTTGAAATTATGAAAATTATTTGTATTGGTCGAAATTATGTGGCACACGTTCAGGAATTAAAAAATGAAATGCCTGAAGAGCCTATATTTTTTATGAAACCCGATTCATCGTTGTTAAGAAACAACGATCCGTTTTATATTCCCGATTGGACCAATGATGTGCATTACGAAGTTGAATTGGTGGTAAAAATCAATCGAATTGGTAAAAACATTGAAAAACGTTTTGCTCACCGGTATTTCGATGAGATTGGATTGGGTATCGATTTTACCGCACGCGATGTTCAGAATCAATTAAAAGATAAAGGATTGCCATGGGAAAAGGCAAAAGCTTTTGATAAAGCAGCTGTAATTGGAAGTACATTCATTTCACGATCACTTTTTCCCGACCCGGAGGCCATTTTGTTTAAACTGGATATTAACGGAAAAACAGTACAGAGTGGAAATTCAGAGTTGATGATGTTTGGTTTCGAAGAAATTATTGCACATGTTTCGAAATACGTGACGCTTAAAATTGGCGATCTGATTTATACCGGAACGCCTGCGGGTGTTGGTCCGGTTAAAATTGGCGATCGTTTGGAAGCTTATCTGGAGAACAAAAAACTGCTCGATTTTATGATCAAATAATCAGTTGAATTGTGAATTATTTTATCAAATTAATATTAACTATTTGAATGAAGAACTACGATTTTGAACTCGAACTTCAGGTTCGCGATTACGAATGCGATATTCAAGGAATAGTAAATAATGCGGTTTATCAGAATTATCTGGAGCATTGCCGGCATAAATTTTTAAATCATGTTGGTCTCGATTTTGCCGAATTACACAATAATGGAATTGATGCGGTTGTAATAAAGGCCGAGTTGGATTACAAATTTCCCTTGCGTCCCGGCGACGATTTTTTAGTATGTTTAAAAATGGCAAAACAAGGCCGTTTGCGCATTGTTTTTAATCAGCAGGTAATTCGTAAAACCGACGAAAAACTGATGGTAAATGCAAAAGTCACCGCTGTGTTAACGCGTGGAGGTCGACCGATTTCACCCGAAGTTTTGGTCGATAAATTTGGTGAAGCAGGAATTGTAATGGAAGAGCTTTAATCGTCTAAAATATTCTCATCAATCCTGAATTCTTCTACATTTATTCCTGAAATCTTTAAAGCAGATTTAAACCCTTCATTCATCATTCTTCCAGCCCGCATTGGAAAATCGAGTAAGGCGGGGTAGCATGTTGTATTTTTCGGATCATGATAAAAAATCCGGCAACTTTCAACATTGGTTGAAAGGTAAATCCGGCAAGCCATTGGTCGGGCGGCATAAGCCGAGCAGGCGCCATCTTTTAAGATTGGGCAAGCTTGTTTCGAATTAAGAATTTCTGCGTCGGAAAGTTTGGCAAGTTTCTGCCGGTTGTTGTTAGCTTGTGTTTTAATCTTATTTTGATCGTGTTCAGAAAAATTCTGCTGAACAAATGCATTTAAATAGTCCAGTTCATAATCGAGGGCAAAAACTGGTTGATAACAGCAAAAATCGCAACCCTTTTTACAGTCGATAGTTTGATTCTGCTGCTTCGCCATTGTGGAAACTGAAACAATTAACTCGTCGATGGCAGTGTACATTTTCGAAATCGATGCATGTAAAGATTTTGCCGATAACCCATTCTGAACAGCTTCCATCGCCATTTGAAAACCATCGTTGTAAAATGCTTTTTCAAAATCAGAAATGGATGGATTTGAACTCATAAAAATGAATTTTTTGTAGGTTAAAAATACTTTTATGTAAAAAAAAATTTAATGTTTCAAATTACATTCTTTCTTTTTTAATCGTGCAAAATAATTTTTGGAAGCACGACGCACATGGGGCGAAAGCATGATTGCCGTAATTACGGTTGGAAATGCCATCAATGCAAAAGCAATATCGATTAAGCCGATGATTACACGCAAATTGGAGACGGCTCCAATAATGACCACGGCCACAAAAACATAATTGTAAATGTGCTGATATTTTGCTCCGGCGACAAAACCAAGGCATTTTACACCGTAATAGGGAAACGCAAACATGGTCGACATCGAGAAAAAAATGACACAGGTAAATAATATATATTTCCCGTAAACAGGAATGGCAGAATCGAAAGCATGCGCGGTTAATGTAATTCCGTCGGCATTGCTGTTGATCCATGTATTTGTAATAATAATGGCAAGCGCAGTCATTGTACAAACAATGATTGTATCGATAATCGGGCCAAGCATGGCAACTAAACCTTCGCGAATGGGTTCGCTTGTTTTTGCTGCGCCGTGTGCCATTGGGGCAGTACCAAGTCCGGCTTCATTCGAGAATGCTGCACGTCGAACGCCAACAATAATGATTGCTCCCAGCGATCCCCCCAATACTGCATCGCCGGTAAAAGCATCGTGAAAGATGGTCTGGAAAGCCGGAATTAATTGCGCTGTATTCGAGAAAATAATGTATAAAACAGTAACCGTGTAAACCACAACCATGGTTGGTACCAAACTTCCGGTTACTTTGCCAATTCGTTTTATTCCACCGATAACAACTAATCCAACTAATATCGAAATCACAATTCCTGTAATTAAATTACTTTGAAATGAGGCTTCAAAATTGTTCGGAACAAGTAGCACATCACGAATCATTTGTGTGAGTTGGTTGGCTTGAAATAGCGGTGAAACGCCAATCATTCCAACAATTGAAAAAAAGATAGCAACCGGTTTCCAGTTTTTACCCAATCCTTCGGTAATGTAATACATCGGTCCGCCCTGAATTTCTCCGGCAGAATCTTTTCCGCGAAACATAACTGCCAGCGAACAAGTGAAAAATTTGGTGCTCACGCCAAGTAGGGCAGAAACCCACATCCAAAAAATAGCTCCCGGACCGCCCATTGTAATTGCAACTGCAACACCACTTACATTTCCCATTCCAACCGTTCCTGCCAGCGCTGTAGAAAGTGCCTGGTAGTGTCTTAATTGTCCAGGTTCGTTCGGATCGTCGTATTTTCCGGTAAGAATTTTTATGGCATGACCGATGTAACGCAAAGGTGCCAAACGCGAATAGATCAGAAAATACAATCCTCCTCCCAAAAGCAGAACTAAAACGGGTGTTCCCCAAATTCCATCCGAAATATTTATGATTAATTCGCCAAGTTTTTCAAGCATTTGCTAAAGGAAACAGAAAAGATGTTAAAAAACAAATCAAAAAAAATGTAAAGGGTGCTTGTCTTTTTGAATAATGTAAAGTATGTTTGTCATATTGAAAAGCAAAATTTAGAAAAATGACTACCTATCGTTTAATTGTATTTCTATTATTTATAGGAACCGTAATGTATGTAATTCCAAAATCAGGTTTTGAATTTGATATGAATCGAATTAAACTGAGGTTGTATCCAAATACGTTTAAATTTATTGCAATCGGGTGGATCGTAATTTCAATAATATTAGCTGTTGTTTTTCAAAATTCAAGTCCTCGAATTGGAGAATACTTGTTGTCAAGTATCAACTTGTCGTTATTTGTTTTTGTTTTCTCGAAACAAAAAAGCGAAGATGAGTTTTCGGAACAGGTTCGTTTTAAAGCGGTTTCATATTCTTTTATAACTTTTGTAGCAATGGCCGGAGCATTTGGTTCTATCAGTATTCGCGAGTCGGAATCCAAAAGTGTTTTCGATAATTTGCTTTTACAAATACTAATGGTGACAGTTTTGTTAATGACGATTCTATATTTTTATATCACAATTTATAAAGTCAGAAAAGAAAATAAGTAGCAAAAGAATTGAATATAAAAAGTGGAAAACAGACTTAAAATAGAACGAGCAATAAAAAACCTTACGCAAGACGATTTGGCAAAATTGATTGGTGTTTCGCGGCAAACGATAAATTCCATTGAAACGGGAAGGTATGTTCCTTCAACAGTTTTGGCCTTAAAAATCTCTGAACTATTTGAAAAACAGGTTAATGATATTTTTAAACTAGAGCTTACGGATTAAAGCGTTGTAACATTGATTTTCGTAAGTCGAAAAATTATTGGACCTGGTAAGTCCCATTCCCTAAAAGTCAAATTCCTGTTATTTCAATTGTATTTTTACAAAAACCGGTAAATGATCGGAGGGAAAACGCTGGTCTTTTGAATCGCTTGAAACAGCATATTTTAATACTTTTACTCCCCCTTGTGTAAAAATGTAATCGATTCTTTGGTCGAGATTTGCATTCCAGTCGAATCCGTTAAATGTTCCAGTCGGTCCGTACGGCTGAGTTTCGCTCATTTCACGACTGTCGTTCATAAAACCTTTGATTAATTGAATGGGTTCCGACTCGGGCGATAAGTTAAAATCTCCGGTTAAAATAACCGACAATTCCTGATTTTTACTGATTTCTTTTATTTTATCGCGGATAAGAAAGGCTGAGTTTTTTCTGGCCTCATCGCCGATATGATCGAAATGAGTATTAAAAACCAAGAATTTTTTACCGGTAACTTTTGATTGGAATTTCCCCCAGCAAACAATCCTGTTGCAGGCTGCATCCCAGCCTAAACCAGGTTTGTCGCAGTTTTCCGACAACCAGAAATTTCCTTTTTCAAGCAAAATAAACTTTGTTTTATTAAAAAATATGGGAGAGAATTCTCCGCTTTTTTCACCGTCGTCGCGACCCACACCAAACCATTCGTAGTCTGTCATTACTTTTTCGATGTCGGTTATTTGTTCGTAAAGCGCTTCCTGCAAACCAAAAATATCGACATCGTGAAACTGCAATAACCCGGTAACCATTTCAATACGATTTGGCCAGGCGTTTTTTCCGTCGTTGGGCGTATTGTACCTGATATTAAAACTTACTATGTTTATTTGCTGCGCAAACATCGATATTGGAACGACAATGAATAAGGTTAATAGTAATTTTTTCATTCTGCACAAAAATTATAAGGCATATATTTTTCGGTGTTTTGTTTTCCTTCCACTACAGTCTGGCGATTTTCGCTGTTATTATTAATGACAAAATTATAGCAGAAATCGATTATTTCATCGAAATATAATTCGGTGGGAATGAAATTAAGTTCGTGACCGCCGCCACAGGTGGTGTGCAACCAATATGGCACTTCAAGTTCCTGAAGTTTGTCGGCAATTGTTTTCGA
>JBNKOT010000143.1:0-2402 GCA_050294855.1 Draconibacterium sp.
ATCGACGAGGGCGAACATCAACAGCAAGACTTTAAGTACTGCATCAACGATTCGAAAAAAATAGCAAAATCGCTGGTTGCTTTTGCCAACACCGACGGTGGTCGTCTTTTAATTGGAGTAAAAGACAATGGGAAAATTGCCGGAATAAAAAGCGACGAGGAATTTTACATGGTGGAAGCAGCCGCAAAAATCTACAGTAAACCTGCCATTAATTTTCTAACCAAACAATGGCATGTCGGCGGAAAAACAGTGCTGGAAATCAGGATTGAATCCAGCACAGAGAAACCTCACTTTGCAAAAGATGATAACGGGAAATGGCTGGCTTACATTCGAAGCAAGGACGAAAATCTTTTGGCGCACACCATTCAAATTGCAGTCTGGAAAAAACAAAAAAGCAAGCAGGGAATACACTTTTCGTATTCGGATAATGAAAAGTTTTTAGTCGATTATTTGCAAAAAAATCCGGCTGTTTCGTTTTCCAAATTTATTCGTCTGGCACACATCTCACGAAAAGAAGCCGAGGAGATTTTGAGCAACTTTGTTATTATGGAAGTTATCACGATGAATTCGACGCCTGAGGGAACATCATTTTCGATTAATAAAAATTTCACAAAAAGCAATTTAATAGTATTGTAATAAACTTCTATTAATTTTGATTTGTTATTCTTTATAATTATAAAAAACAAAAAGTATGTTACAAAAATTAACGATTCTAATCCTTGCCATCGGTTTTGCATTTTCAACTTACGCACAGGATACTTATTTGGATGCAAAATCCGGCGACAAAGAAAAAGTTTACCTCGGAGGTGAAACCTATAACGTAAAAACCTACAATCAAAAATTTAAAACAGATAAGCCCAAAAACATCATTTTCCTGATTGGTGACGGAATGGGTGTTTCGCAGGTTTTTTCGGGATTAACGGCCAACAAAGGCAGGTTGTATCTTAGCAATTTTAAACACATTGGTTTTTCGCTTACACAATCGGCCGATAATTATATCACCGACTCGGCAGCAGGAGGAACCGCACTTTCTACAGGTGTAAGAACAAACAACGGGGCAATTGCTGTTGATGTGAATAACAAACCGGTAACAACAATTTTAGAGGAAGCCGAAGAAAAAGGTTTATCCACCGGATTGGTTTCTACTTCAACCATTACACATGCAACACCGGCTTCATTTATTGCACACCAACCACAGCGAAGTATGTACGAAGAAATTGCTGCCGACTTTTTAAATACCGACATCGATGTATTTATTGGTGGAGGAAAAGCACATTTTACTCAACGAAAAGACGGAAGAAATTTGGTTGACGAGTTAAAAGAAAAAGGTTATCGATACGAAGAAGATATTAATGTGGTTAAAAATGTAAAAGAAGGAAAACTGGCTGCACTAATTGAAGATGGCGATGCCGGAAGAATGGAACACCGCGCCGATATGTTGCCGTTGGCCACAACTACTGCCATTAATATTTTAAGCAAAAACGATAAAGGATTTTTTCTGATGGCAGAAGGATCACAAATTGATTGGGGTGGACACGCCGGAAGTACCATTTATATTGTGGAAGACATGCTCGATTTTGATCAGGTGATTGGAAAAGCATTGGATTTTGCTGCAAAAGATGGCGAAACTTTAGTTATTGTAACCGCCGACCACGAAACCGGGGGAATGGCAATTACAGGTGGAAATATCGAACAAGGAGTTGTAAAAGCTGCCTATCCTACCAATGGTCACACTGCGGTAATGGTACCTGTATTTTCGTATGGCCCGGGTGCTGAAAACTTCACCGGAATTATGAAAAACACCGACATTCACGATAAAATGAAATCGTTGCTTATAGGGAAATAAGCAATAAAGAAAATTCTTGAAATTGACTATCTTCGTGTAAGAGCCAAGGAGTATTACGCCAACTTTATTTCGAACAAAAAGCCGAAAATCAAGTTTTCTCTATTTCACCCCACTTCCCCGAACTCGTGACATCTCTCCGTCAGCTGACGGAAGAACACATGGCTCCCCGAGGCAAAGCCCTCGAAGAATTCTTTTGATTAAAATATTTTTTAATCCGGATTTTAGCTCAGCAAAAATCCGGTTTTTTTATGTTTTCCCATTTTCATTTTTTATTTTCACCCCCAATTAAAACGCATTAGAACTTCAAATTATCGTAAGATTTTCAAATTAAGTCGCTTGCAATGAAATACGAAAAATGGTCGTTAGGATACTGGACACTAAAACAATATGTACGTTTTATCGATTGGCTGATCAACAATAAAATCATCATGTTGAACACCAAAAATATTCCAAAAGACAAACCAATTCTTATTGTACCCAACCATCAGAACGCGTTAAGCGATCCTCTGTCGATACTTTTACACACCAATTTACAACCGGTGTGGCTGGCTCGCGC
>JBNKOT010000144.1:0-10423 GCA_050294855.1 Draconibacterium sp.
TATGCCTGACGAAATTGGAATATGGAGCTATCAGACACAATCTACCGATAAAGACTTAAATGGAAAATCGGGCAAATTTAACTGCAAGACATCTGGTTTGGAACCCCCTTTATCCGTTTCTGGCAAACAGTGGCGACTGAAAAACAGTGGCGGCGATTTTCCTGTTATTTGGAACCCACCCATGCCTGATGGAGAAATTTGGGGATTTAGAGGAAAAAACATTTCTAATCCCGAAGTTTTGAAAGCGATTCAATTTGCCAATAAAAATGTTGGGGCACGACTGTTGGGATTCGGAGAACTGTTAATTGCTCCAATCGACTGGGCAAAAGATTGGCCCCAAGATGCCGTTCCATATGTAAAAGGAAAAGAAGGAGATGAATTTTATTTGCCTTTTTGGGATCAACTGAATATGAAATTGGATTTTGCCCGCGACTACAACATCGGGGCATATTTAATGCTTTACAGCGATGATGCACTAACACCTGATAATTTTGGAATTACGGCACATTCAACAAAAGAACTACTTTTTTTTAGATATGTTGTTGCCCGGTTGGCTTGTTATCCGCATATATTATGGGATACAGGAATTGATATTGGGGAATATAGAAACAACGACTGGATAAACTGGTTTGCAGATTGGTTTCTGGCAAACGATCCCTGGCAACATCCGGTTGGCAGCAGATCAGGTGGTGGAAGTGGCGGAATAATGCCAAAAAATGGAACTTATTTTAGTACTGGCGGTGCATCACTTCCGAGCCGTACATTACTCCTTCATATTTATTCTGAAACGAATGTGCCAGTTGCTCAAACCGATCATTGGCGACCGTTTATTGAAAGAGGAAACTGGACAAATACGAAGATTCGGATTGCTACATGGCGCTGTTCTCTTAGCGGTGCACAGGCACTTTTCCCGGACTATAACCAGGGAATAGTCCAATTCGACCAGGTCCAAATTGCGGGTAAGGAAATTGGCCTTGCAACAAATTTCTTTCGGAACAAACTCCGTTTTAACCTGATGGATCTGGTGCCTCGCGATGATTTATTGATTAAAAACGACAATGCAATTCTTGCTGCTAATGAAGGAAAAGAATATGTTGTTTACGATGAAAATGGGGGCAATTTTGCGATTGACTTATTGGGCACACAACAAAATTTTCGAATTGAATGGTACAATCCACGCAGTGGAGAAACCATTCGGCAAGGAAAGATTAAAGGAGGAAATATCCATGACTTTACAGCTCCAACAAAAGGAAATGATTGGGTACTTCATATTTTTAAAAATTAATAGAACAATGAGAAAAAAACACCCGAAATTGAATTGCTTGGTCGGGATATTGTATACTATTGAAACCACGCCGATAATAATGCGTAGCCACAAAACAGGATTAGTATTTTTTTAGAAGGCCATGACGAGCTGAATTACGATAAAAACCATGACATAAAAACGATGAAATCACTCATAATTGCATTTGCACTCCACCTCGTTCTGCTTCTGAACGCACATTCGCAGCCATTTACTTTTTCCAGTTATTCGATCAACGACGGGCTTTCGCAAAGTGTAGTAAATTGCATTTTTCAGGATTCAAAAGGATTTATCTGGATTGGAACACAAAACGGACTAAATCGATTTGACGGAGAAAAATTTGATATTTTCAGTTACAATCCTGTCGAGACAAATTCCATTTCAAACAACTGGATTTTCGCCATTTCGGAAGATAACGACAAGAATTTATGGATTGGAACAAAAGGCGGTTTAAATAAATTCCTGGTTCGTGAAAACAAATTTGAACGAATAAGATATAGCACCAATTATACGCACGATATTACCCGCTACTGTTACGACAATATTTGTTTGAGCGATGGCAAAATTCTGATCAACACTCCCCCACTGATTTCCATTTACGATCCGAAAGAAAAAAACTTTTCGCATTACCAAAACAAGCTGGAATACGACAGTGCGGTTAAAGATGTTCAAATTCCGGTTTTAGAAGATAACGATGGAAAAATTTGGATTGGGTCAACAAAAGGCCTGACTTCTTTTTCGCTAAAAACAAAAGAATTTACATACTATTCATTCGTTGATAAAAATCAAATTATTCTTGAGAACGTAAATATTTCGGCTATTTTTAAAGACAAAAACGGACAACTTTGGGCCGGTACAACCAACGGATTATTCCGCTACAATTCAATTTCAAATCTTTTTGAAAGATATGAATTGCCGGTTGCCGGATCCGAAAATTTAGCATTCGAAAGCGCTTGCATCAGAACAATTCTTGAAGATAAAAACAAGCAGCTGATTGTAGGAACAGAAGGCCATGGAATTTTTGTAATACCGGCGAATTCAGAACAAAATATTTCGATTCAGAATTATACCTCAGAAAATAGTTTGCTGGGGCATAATATTGTTCAGTCCTTGCTGATCGACCAATCGGAAAACCTTTGGATCGGGACACTTCAGGGAATCAGCAAAACCGATTTAAAAAGGAATAAATTTAAAGTCTATCGAAAAAGTAATTCGCCAAACTCTGTCGATCTCCTGGGAAATGTAGTTGCCTCGTTGTACAAAGATAAAAACGGTATTTTATGGATTGGAAACTGGGGACAGGGACTAAATCTATTTAATCGAAAATCTAACAAAGTGGAACATTTTTCGAGCGAACAAACCGGAAATCATCATATTCCGAATGATTTTATCCATGCTATTTTTAAAGATTCTGCAGACGTAATTTGGCTGGGAACAAGAGATGGCATTTTGATTTTCGACAAAGCACAGCATCGGTTTACTCGTTGGAACGAGTATTTCAACAATCCTAAACTTCCAACTTTTTATAATGTCAGAATTTACATGATCATTCAGGATCGTTATTCGAATTACTGGATTGCCACCCAAAATGGTCTGTATAAAATCAATTTAATAAATTCAACGGTCGAAATTTTCCAGAAAGAACTGGATGAAAAACATCAGTTAAGTGCAAATTTGGTGTACTGCATTCTCGAAGATTCGGAAGGTTTGATTTGGATTGCAACAGTTGGGGGTTTAGATGTTTACAATCCGTCAACAAAAGAAATAAAACATTTTCGGATTGAAGAGATCGGTTTAAGCGAAGACCTGATTATTTCGCTTTGCGAAGATGCGTTGGGGCAAATCTGGATCGGCACAAGTGCTTACGTAAACAAATACAATAAAAAAGATTCAAGCTTTACATACTATGCGCAGGAACACGGTTTACCCAATAACAACATCTTCGAAATCATAAAAGACCACAACAACGACTTGTGGTTTGCCACCGGAAAAGGATTGTGCCGCTTTGACGAAACACAAAATTCGTTTCAAACCTTTACTCTCGAAGATGGTTTGCAAAGTCTCGAATTTAATTTAAGAGCCGCTTATGTTTGCGACGATGGAGAAATATTAATTGGCGGAATGAATGGTTTTAATGCATTTTATCCCGACTCGATTCAAAAAAATCCCTTTTTGCCCAATCTGGTTTTTACCGCTTTCCAAAAAACAAAGGGAACAACCAGCGAAAACATCACAATTGAAGCGTCAGATGAAATTGTTTTAAAGTTTAGTGTAACCTCTTTTACCGTCGAATTTGCAGCTCTGGAATTTACTAATCCGCAAAAAAATAATTATGCCTATCAAATGGAAGGACTTTCGGAGGAATGGACAAACATTGGAAACCGAAAATTTGTTCCGTTTTCTGGCCTGCCACCCGGCGATTATACTTTCAGTGTAAAAGGATCGAACAACGATAATGTGTGGAACAATGAAGCAATCTGTCTAAAAATAGAAATTCTTCCGCCTTGGTGGAGAAGCAATTATGCCTATCTGGCTTATTTAGTTTTTATTGTTTTGGCAATTGTTGCATTTATCCGAATCCGCGAAAGAAAACTCAAATACGATAAAAAAATCCTGGAAAAGAAAGTGCTGGAAAGAACCATTCAGATTGAAGAACAAAACAGTATAATAACTTCAAAAAACCTCGAGCTTGAAGAACTCAATCATACAAAAGACAAACTTTTTTCAATTATCGGTCACGACCTTGGAAACCAGTTTAATATTATTCTGGGGTTTTTAGATGTTCTGGTTTCCGATTTCAAAAAACTCGATTCCGCAAAAGTTGAATACCATTTAAAAAACATTTCAAACTCGTCGAAACAAGCGAATACTTTGCTCGAAAACTTGTTGACATGGGCAAAAATGCAGACCAATTCGATTCAGTTTATGCCCGAGGCATTCGATTTAAAAAGCCAAATCGAACAGTCGGTAAAACTTTGGGAGGGAGCGGCAAGTAAAAAGAAAATCGATATAAAAATTGTAAATGGTGAAAAAGTAAACATCATAGCCGACAAAAATATGTTTTCAACCATCCTTCGAAACCTGCTGGCCAATGCGGTCAAGTTTACCAACGAAAATGGTAAAATTTCAATTGCATATCAGGCGCAAAAAAACTTTTGCGAGATTACCATAAAAGACAACGGCGTAGGAATACCAAAAGAAAACATCCATAAAATATTCAGGATCGATCGTAAACACTCCACTTTAGGAACAAACGGCGAAAAAGGGACCGGTCTGGGTCTGATGCTTTGTAAAGAATTCGTTGAAAAACACAAGGGTAAAATTCAGGTTGAAAGCGAACCTAAAAAAGGAAGTAAATTTAGTTTTACTTTGCCGCTCGATGGTAAAAAGTAAATTCAGCTATTTGGGGGAAACATTTTAAATCAGAATCAGGATCAGGAATGCAATTACGATAATTTACAGAGTAGGTTATTTTTTCCCCTTCTCAGGAGTGAATGAAAACTCAATATCGGTATAATATAAAATTAATTGTCCCGACACCGGTCCATCATTTTCTGAATATTCTTCAACACTATTATTATGTCCCAAAAATTTCAGCGGTAGTTTTAAGGGCATCGCTTCAAACTGGATCACTGTTTTTGCCGGGAAAAAGTCTTGTTCCGGCGTATAATAATGATGTACAAAAAACTCGCCCGATTTCCTTGTGGCAATAATCATCGAATGAACCCGCGCATCCGATTCTGTTACTTTCAGATCGACCGTTACCCAATCTGTTTTTTTATGTAAGGAAACAATTTTATAAACCGTAGTATCTCCAATCGTTTCCATTAAGATGGTTTGCACCGGCACATTTAAGAACTCGCGATACTGTCCGATTAATCCACGTTTTGGTAAAATGATCAAACCTTTACTTTTAATTTTAGGCTTTTTCCCTTTTTCCAAAGTCAGCTCAATCTCTTTATTTGGCATATTTAGTCCTGAAACATCCACTTCAATTTCCAGTTTACACGACAGTTTATAAAACGAAGTATCTTCTTGTAAAACGCGTTTTAAAACTTCAGGAAGATCCTGCGCTTTTGCCGGCCGATTAAAAACCAATAAAAACATTCCAACACTTATTATAAACAAGTACTTCATTATTCTGTTATCTTCATTTTGTTAAACCTAAAAATAGCAAGAGCAAGTACAATAATGATATGAAAAATCAATATTCCGGCTGACTTGAGGATTAAAATGAAATCGATTTTGTCGATAAAAAAAAGCTGCCATTGCGCCATGTGCCAGGTAAATAACATGGGTTTCCACGATTCAAAAATGCCCATTCCAAAAGTTTGTAAAAGTGTTGAAACAATTAAAACACCCAATGAAGCCAAAATGGCGGCTAATGAATTTCGCAACAACACCGAAAACAAAATTGAAATTGAAGCAAAAGTAAGCATTCCCAATGTTCCGTATAATAATGCCGCACCAAAACGCCATAAAACCTGGTTGTTTAAGATTACCTGGATGCCGTTAAAAAACACGAGTAAATCGCCATTACCAAAAAGTAAGAGTGCGGGTAATAACATGATTAATCCGCAATAAAGCATAAAAACGAGAATGTAAAGATAGGCCACAATAATTTTGGCGAAAATCCATTGTGTGCGCGACCATATCGAACAAAGCATATTTCTGATGGTTCCCGATTCGAGTTCGCCTGAAAACAAATCGCCGGTAACAATTACCAACAAAATCGGAATGTGAACCCAAAGCATATTCAAAGCCAGATACGCAATTAAATTTCCGTTCATTAAATTGCCTTCAATAATAAATTGTTTCGAAAGTGGTTTTAAAATCAGTTCAAACATTTTTTCGCCGTCGGTTCCCATACCAAAATTTATGAGCGAAATAAGCACCAACATCACTCCAAACGTCAGCCATACCCGAGGTTGCCGAACCAATTTATAAGTCTCAAAACGTATAAGTTGTATCATTCTATTATTTCCATGTATTTTGAGTGAAGTAAATCTTCGCGTTCGATTTCGAAAGGAACAAGTTGTAATTCCATCATCGATTGCAACATTGTAACGGTTTGTTCTTTGGTTAAAAATGCTTCCCAGCAGTTTTTGTTCTGTTTTCCGATATTTCCCGATGCCAATTTTGAAGTTACTTTTTCGTTTAAAATTTTATCGAACCAAAATGTTACTTTTTGTTTGTTCTGATCGTAATCCGAAAGTTTCCCCGACAAATAAATTTCACCTTTATTCAGTAAAACAAAATCATCGGCAATCGATTCTAAATCCGACAATAAATGAGAAGAAACCAGAATCGCTTTTTTTTCATCAATGGCGAGCTTTTTTATTAAATTCATCAGAAACATTTTCACCTCCGGGTCGAGTCCGTGAAATGGTTCGTCCAGCACCAAAATTTCCGGATCGCCAATTAAAGCCTGCGCAATTCCCAAACGTTGTTTCATTCCTTTTGAGAATTTTCCTACTTTTTTATGTGCTGCTTCTGTTAATCCAACCATTTCGAGCAAGGCCGAAACCGACTGCTTTTTCTTCCTGATTTTTTGTAAAAGATTTAAATTCTGAAGGGCAGTTAAATTTTGATAAAAGTCGGGCGATTCGATAAAAAATCCTGCATTTTTATTGATCACCTGAAAATCGGATAGCTGAATTCCATTCAAATAAATTGTTCCGTTTTCGGGTTTTACCAGTCCGGCCAAAATACGCATAGCTGAACTTTTCCCGGCTCCGTTTGGTCCAATCAAGGCTAAAATGCGGCCTCCTTTCATTTCGAACGAAACCTTGTTTACCACGCGTTGAGAACCATAGTTTAACATTAAATCTTTAACCTCTAAAACGGTTTCTACCATAATTAATAATTTGCGCAGTACGTTATTACAAATCGTATTTTACTTCAATATTCCTTTTTATACGAATTCAATAGATGCCGGTTGGGATATGTAAAGCAGGCGATTACGGGCTTCAAACCTATCGACCCCTTACAAAAAGCGGGTTATAACCTTTGAATTTACTCCCATTACATCTATTTTGTATATACTTTGTACTTTTGTTATTTTTTAATATTCCGATCTATTAATTCAATAATGTGTTCTAAGGTTGACTTTAATTTTTTTTCTTCTTCTAATCCATTTCTTCGAATACTATAAAAAAGATGGTTAACAGCCCACCTGAAATCCGGATAAGAAAAAAGCAACTTTATATCATATCCTGTAATTATATTGTCCTTAATTAAATATGCATGATTAAAAGATGATTTCATCAATTCATCTCTTTGAGTTTCTATTTTCAGTACGTCTTCTATAGCATCTATTGTCAATTCCTTGATGGAAGCTAATAAATATTTGAGCTCTTTATCGGAAAGCTGGTTTATCTGTCCGGAGGAAATAATAGAATTAAGTATCCCATATTGAGGATCATACGTATAGTTCATATTCATTTTTGTAACCAATGCTGAAAATAGACTATCTGACATTTTATTAAAAGCTTCTGTATCATTAAAAAGGGCTCTCATTTCTATTGCAGCCTGGAACGATTTTTCGTTTCTACTAATACCAATTTCCAATGCTTTCAGATTCTCCGTCATCTCTTGCTTTAAGTCTTTAAGAATGAATTGTTGCTCTATCTTTAGCTTTCTGTCTCCATTCCAATCATTAACGGATACCGCTATTAGAATTCCAATAATGACAAGAAGAATCTCGCCTATCGCATATTTAAAATAGTTTGTATTCCGGATTACAGACTTATTTTCTGACATTATTCTTTTTCGGATATTTCTAAAGAGTTTTAGCATTTGTAATTTGGTTTTCTGATAATAAAGCACAACCTACAAATATGTTTCCTAAATTATGATGTTTTATGTTTATTTTTTATAGAATATTGAAAAACAGAAACGAGAATCATTATTCAATTCAATTAAAAATGAAAAAATCAATTTTGAATTTTCATTTTAAAAATAAGAAATAATAAAAGGATACCAACTAATTATATTCTTAATAACTAGCATTTCTTGTGCTACCAGTAAATCAAACAAATATATTGGATGAATTGTACAAAAATTTCCGACGAAGGGGTTGGGGAAATGGATTGTTTGCAAATTCAAAAAGGCGATTCGTTAAACTGGGGAAACTGGAAGACTCTTTACTCCCCAATCGTAGGATTTGAATTTGAACCCGGCTATATCTGCAAGTTAGTGGCTCGCGAACAAAAACTAGAACTAGCTGAATTTCAGACAGAAGCCACATCGATAAAATTATCTCAAATAAAAGGATTAGAAAAAAGCGACGACAACCGACTTCAAATCAACAATGTCTGTATCTCAAAAAAATAAAGAAAGAAAAGCTTCTTTTTGATGGGAAAAACAGGCGCAACAAAATACCTCAAATTGAATTTGATCTCGCCCGAAACCATCAAATTATCGCCTATGGCCTCAACAAAAATAGTTTGTAAAGAAACCGAGATTCGAACCGGTTTAATGCTGCACTTTTTATGGCAAAAAAATGCAAAATCGAATACCCCGTTCTTTCACTTTTAGATAAGGATAATCAGATATTATTAAAATTTAGAAAAAAGTAGAAATACTGAAAACAAAAAGAATGATTAGACGTTTTTTTGTTTTATTTGTAAAAAAAACATCATGAAAAAACTATTATTGATTTTAACACTTTTTCTCTTCTCGAGTACCTTTAGTAATGCACAAGAACTTGGTTTGCGTTTTGGAAATTTTTCGGGTGGTAATGTAGCTATCGACGGAATTTTTAGTACCGGAGAATTTAACCGAATCCATGCAGATATTGCCTTTTTTGAGGGAGGAATTGGCGTTGATGCGCTTTGGGATTTTATCTATCGTCCTTTAGGCGAAGAAAGATTTAACTGGTACCTTGGAGCAGGTCCATACACAAGAATTTCAAACGAATTTGACTTCGGAGTGAAAGGCGAGATTGGCATTGAATACTTATTCAAAGGAGCACCAATTGCTTTAGGACTAGATTGGCGACCAACGTTAGAAATTGTCGACGTAACCAGTATGCATTTTGACGGTGTTGGCTTAAACGTACGATGGATTTTTGGCAACTAATATTACAGTAATATGGTAAAAAACAGAATGATTTCAAAAAGCTTCCCATTCGTAACACACCAATTAAAGTTATAAGAAAAAATTATTAACAACTGATATTCAATTCAATAAGAAATTATTTTTATGCACTTTTTTAAAATTTAATAACAGTAAAACGAATGTTTTTTCGTAAATTGTAGCTGTTAGACTAAAGTGCTGGAAATTGTAAAATAAATTGCACCTAAGAAAAACACACATTAAAAGAAGGCAGCCAAGGCTGCCTTCTTGCTTTTCATATTTCCGGTAAATTTATAAGAACAAACAGATAAAACTCTTCCATTTC
The DNA here is from genome assembly GCA_050294855.1 of Draconibacterium sp. Taxonomy (GTDB): domain Bacteria; phylum Bacteroidota; class Bacteroidia; order Bacteroidales; family Prolixibacteraceae; genus Draconibacterium. Next base: position 9,708 of record JBNKOT010000144.1, read on the forward strand.
TCTTACCACAAAAGAATATATTTTCAAGTAAAAAATCTATTTATTAAGAGTTTTGACGAATTAAAAGCTCGGCTTTAACCGAACCAAGTTTTTTTGCCTGATTCAGACTTTTTAAAGCTTCTGATCGCAGGCCTACTTTGAGTTCTGCCTGTCCCCTGAACAAGTACGGTTCGGGATCGTAGGGCGAAAGTTCGCTGGTTATTTTTAAATCGTTGATTGCACCGTAATAATCGCCCAAATTAAACAAACTGCGTCCGCGCAACTCATAAACAAGCGGTTTTATCGATTTTTTCGGATTTAATTTTATAGCGCTCGTTAATGCTTTATTCGCACTTGTCCAGTCTTTTAAATTATAGTGCGAAAGCCCCAAATAATAAAATGTATACGCATCGCCATCGAACAAATCAACAGCTTTCTCCAAATAATTTATTGCCGCTGTGTAATCATTTAATTTGGTTTGGGCAATTCCCAAATACGATATGGGTGTGAAGTTAGTTGGATCGAGTTTCGATGCAGAAGTTAAATCCTGAATTGCTTTTTCGATGTTATTCAATTGCAAATATACAATGCCACGCGACGTATAATAAGTGGCCATTTTATCGATTTTTATGGCGCTGTTAAAATCATCGACAGCTTTTACAAATTGTCCTTTTTCGTAATAAACTCTTCCGCGCTGATAATAGGGTTCCGACTCTTTTGGAAACGATTTTACGGCC
>JBNKOT010000145.1:0-3990 GCA_050294855.1 Draconibacterium sp.
AAACTTGGTGTCGGTGGCAACCGCAGTTAACCCGGTTAATGCTTTATCCAGCTGATTTAACTGATAATAACTTTTCCCTTCAGTATAATTTGCCTCGCGTTTTAAAGCTTCGTTAGCAATTTCCGATTTAATTATTTTTTGTGCTGCAACAAGTGCCAGATCATATTCATTGTTTTTCAGGTAGCATCTCATTTGTCCGGTATTGGCTTTTAGGATGTTCCATTTTCCGTCGGCAACTCGTTCTAACCGGTTAAATAATTTGAGCGATTCTTCATATTTCCCGGCGTTAAAAGTAAGTTCCGATGCCCGTGAAAGTGCCTGCTCGCTAAATAAATTATCCGGACTGTTTGCCACAAAAGAATAATACTGATTCGCCTGAGAATATTCACCTTCTTTGTACAACGATTCAGCGAGATAAAAATTAGCATTCAGTTTGAAGAGTCCATTCGGATAACGTTGTATATACCTTTGCAACTGGGCTGTTGCACTTTTTTCGCCTTCGATGTAAACCCGCTCGGCGGCTTTATAGGTTAACGAATCCTGCTCCGAAACCGAAACATTTGCACCTCCGCCAATTTGCCGTGTGTAAGCAAAATACGCTTCGATGTTATTCATTTCAACATAATTATTTTTGATGCCCAACAAAGCAGCTCGTGCTTCAGGAGTTCCTGGGTATTTTTCGACCACTTCTTTGTACTCGATCAGCGATTTTTGGAAATCTCCGTTGTTGTAATTTATCAATCCGAGTTGTAACAAAGCTTTTCTGTGATAATTGCTGCGGTTGTAATTCTGCAGGATTTTTTCGTACTGTGCAGTGGCTTCAAAACTTTTCCCGGTTCTTTCGTAGGCGCGTCCTAGTTCGTACAAGGCATCGTCGTGGTAATCCGATTCGGGGAAATCGGCCAAAAGTCTTACCAGATCGGCAATTTTTTCTTCTTGTTTGCGCTGCAATCCATGACAAAATGCAATCTGGAAAAGTGCATAATCGGCTTCGTAAATTTTCATACCGTATGCCTGCTCATAATTTTCGAGTGCCAAATTGTAATTGGTATTTAAAAAATTATAGTCGCCCAAACGGTTAAATGCATCGGCAATTTTTGCGGTTCTGTTGTTTTCCGATTTCCTGATAAAATTCCGAAAATGAACAGCAGCCGATTCATAATCTTCCAATTTAAAATAGGTGTAAGCCAGGTTGTATTCAGTGTTTTCAATCTCCTCGAAATTTCCGATTCCCGAAATTTTTAATAATTGAGAATAAGTAGAAATGGCACTGTTGTAATCGCCAACCATGTATAAAGCTTCGGCTTTCCAATAAAGTGTGCGTGCTTTTATGGTTTTGTTGCTGCCGTTTTCAAGCGAAATATCGAAGAGTTCGATGGCGTGATTGTAAGCCAGATTGTTAAACAACTCCAATCCGCGAAGGAAAGTAACACGCTGGTAGGCATTTAAAATTGTTGGTGTTTTAACCTGTATTTTTTCGATCGAATTGATGGCGTCTTTGTAGTTTTTTGTCACCATATAAACCTCGGTTAAAATACGGTAAGCTTCTGCATTTCTGCTTGAATTCGGATACAAACTGATGTAATTATCGAAAGCTTTTATGGTTTCGTTAAACGGAGAATAAGAAAGTTCGTAGGTTAATTTGGCGTAATTAAACAAAGCATCTTCTTTAATCTTTTCGTTGAAATCGAATTCGGAAGCGGCATTGTACGCGAGTTTTGCTTTTTCTTTTTCGTCGGTTTTTATGTAGCAATCGGCCAAATGATAATAGGCGTTTTGTGCCATTTCGTCTTTCCCTTTTGTGGCATTCTGGAAGAGTGGAGCGGCTTTTTCGTATTCGCCGGTGCTATAAAAACAATAGGCAAGAATATAATTGTCTTCGCGGGTTTTTGGTCCGGGAGTATTAAAAAACGTTTCTAAATACGGAACGGCGTTAGCGTATTCGCCCAAATGAAAATACGAGTCGCCAACAATTTTCGAAAGCTCAGTTTTGTGTTCTTCTTCAACCTCGTCGATAATTGCGGTAGTGTATTTTACCACTTCACCGTATTTTTCTTGTTTGTAATAAATATGACTCACATAAAGTGGAATTACCTGTGAGTACGACGGGTCGTTGTTTAGCTGCGTAAAACCATCCAGCGCCGCCTGGTAATCATCTTTCAGATACATAATGTGCGCCCAATAATAAGTGGCGGGTTTGCTGTAAATGTTATTGGCATCTTTAATGTCGTAAAACAATTTCACTGCACGGTCCGGTTCGTCTTCCATCAAATAACAATATCCGGTTTGGTAATCGAGTTGTATTTTTTCTTTTTCTGAAAGACTCTTTTTTACTACTTCGTTAAAAGTGCGTAAGGCCGGAGTGTATTGTTTTTTATCGAACTGGTAATTTCCGTAATTAAACCGGGCTCGGTTGATATACGGACTTTCAGCATAATTTTTTACGAAATTTTTAATGAGCGTACTTCCGGAGTTGTAACCCGCTTTGAGTGCCGAAACCGCTTTGTAATATTCTGCTTCAGAAAAAAGTTCCGAATTTTGATCGACGTGTTTTTGGATCTGCACGAACTCCTGATACGAAGCGATGTATTTTCCGTTTTCGAAAAGCTGTTTGGCAATTTCAATGTTTTTCTGAACATTCTCGTAATACGAGGTCTGTTGTGCTTTCGCCTGAAACAATATCAAAAAAAATATAGGTAATAGGTAAATAACTTTAACTGTTCTCATGCTTCTTTTCGTTTCATTTGTAATGAATTAGCTTAAATCGGAATCAATTTTCAGCGAAGAATTGATAAAACGATTTAATCGTCCTAAATTAGGTTAATCCTGTTGTTGAACTTGCTAAAACTCTTGTATTTTCTTAACAAGAAACTGTTTATTTCTTTCGTTTATTATGCAGTTTGTTAAATTAATTCCATTTATTTTTAAAGAACAATTCAGCAAAAGAATGAGGAACACCGTAATACAACTAAAAGATGTGGCCATTTATCAGCGCGAAACCAGGATTTTAAGTGCTGTAAATCTGGAAGTTGAAGCTGGCGAGTTTGTTTATGTTATCGGCAAAGTAGGAACCGGGAAATCGAGTTTGATCAAAACCTTAAACGCCGAAATTCCGTTGGTTTCTGGAACAGCAAGTGTGCTGGGGCACGAATTGTTAAACCTGAAACGGAAAGAAATTGCTGAATTGCGCATAAAAATGGGTGTTGTTTTTCAGGATTTCAGGTTGTTAACCGACCGGAATGTTTATCAGAATCTGGCATTTGTTTTAAAAGCCACCGGCTGGAAAGACAAAAACGAAATTGAAAAACGGATTTTAGCTGTCCTGGAAAGTGTTGGTGTTTTACACAAATCGGAAAAAATGCCGCATGAGTTGAGTGGGGGAGAACAACAGCGTGTTGTAATTGCCCGCGCAATTTTGAATAATCCGGAGCTAATTTTGGCCGACGAACCAACCGGAAATCTCGATCCGGAAACATCGGAAGAAATTCTTGATTTATTTACCAGCCTGAATGACGAAGGAAAAACAGTAATTATCGTGACACACGATTACGCATCGATTGCAAAAAAACCTGCGCGAACTTTGGTGTGCGCCAATGGAAAAATCGAAGATTCTGCAAGCAATAAAACCTTGCTCGATTTTGAAGGTTTGCTGGAGTTGAATGATTAAGAATTTTAAATGTTCAAAAGGATGTTATATTTAAAAACCTTATTTTTCTTTTTAACCTTAGTAGCAAAATGTTGTAAAAGATGTTCTGACCTTATTAATTTTCGAAAGGAGGAGCAACATAAATAAGCTTAATAAGGTTATATTTTTGCGAATAAATATTCTACTGAGGTTATTTTAAAAGAATAAGGATTAAGAAAAAATTAGGTCGTGGCAAAATTTACACTGAAAATTCTTGTTTGTTGATCCGAAATACTTAGAATGATCTCCAATCTAAATTGGATTTATAAAAATTGATTTTGAGTTCAAATTCAAAATCATTTAAA
>JBNKOT010000146.1:0-3546 GCA_050294855.1 Draconibacterium sp.
CCACATTGGAAATGCTCTGCAGGGAGAATGGATCGAATATACAATTGATGTAAAAACCGAAGGTTTGTATTCGGTTACCAGTCACCTGGCAGCATTAATCGGTGGTGGCACTTTTCAAATTTCGGTAGACACCGTTGTTTCTGAAATTCTAGCGGCACCAAGTTGTTACAGTTGGCTGAACACACTACCGGTTACTACAAACATGTACCTGAAATCGGGTGTACAGGTGATGCGTTTTAGCATTCTCGATGGGCCAAATTTTAACATCGACAAATTCGATTTTGATTTGGCAACCGCTACAAATTCAATACAAAAAAATATCGAAGATCCATTTTTCGCGTTTCAAAATAATACGGGTGAATTGGTGATTAGAAAAAATCAAAATGCAGAAATACAGAACTATAATATTTACAATATTTCCGGAACATTAATTCACGCTGTTGTTCATCCAAAACAGATTATTTCGGTGCCATCGTATAAAATTCCATCGGGAATTTATATTATACAATCGATAACAAACCATCAAAAACATTCACAAAAAGTTTTCGTAAAATAACTCAAAAACGAATCATTATGAACAAGATACAAATCATTAGAACTCAGATCGTTTCCCTTCTTATCATCTTTCTTTTTTTTACTTCGGGCTCTGCTCAGGATGTTGTAAAAATCACAGTTAATGCCAGTTCTGAGAAAAAAGCAATTTCACCTTATCTTTACGGTAAAAACAACAATTTATCCGATTGGATCGGCAATCCGATAAGTTCGCCAGAGTGGCAAAAATTACGTGATTTGGGGATTATGATGTTTCGCGAATCGGGAGGAAACAATTCGACCAAATACAATTGGAAGCGCAAGCTTTCGAGCCATCCCGACTGGTACAACAATGTATATTCGCACGACTGGGATTTTTCAGCCACAAGTTTGCAACAAAATATACCCGAAGCTCAGGGAATGTGGGCCTTTCAGCTAATTGGAAAAGCTGCAAAAACCAACTCGGCCAATTTTAACGATTGGGCTTATAATAGTTCGCAGTGGTGGTCGGGAGTGAATCAAAACCTCGCGGGTGGAGGAACTGTAAATCCCGACGGAGGTTCGGAAGCTCTTGTTGATGGAAATCCTGAACTGTACCTGGAAGACTGGCCGGCAGATTCAACCGTAAAAATTCTGGACCATTGGTACAAGGATTTACAACTCGATTCAACAAAAAATTATTACTGGGGAATGGACAACGAACCCGAAATCTGGGTGGGAACCCACGACGATATTATGCCCGAACAAGTTTCTGCCGAAGAATTTATGCAGCTGTATTTTGATGTGGCGAAAAAAGCCCGTGCCAAATTTCCCGGAATAAAACTTTGTGGACCGGTTCCTGCCAACGAATGGCAATGGTACAACTGGAATAACGATGTAATTACTTACAAGGGCAAAAAATACGTTTGGCTCGAGTATTTTATTTTGCGGGTGGCCGAAGAACAAATAGCTTCGGGAATTCGATTGCTCGACGTGCTCGACATCCATTTTTATCCGGGAGAAACCAATCCGGCAGACATTGTTCAATTGCATCGTGTATATTTCGACAGAAACTATGTTTACCCCGGCGCAAATGGCGTAAAACGAATTAACGGTGGCTGGGACAATAACATCAACAAAGAATATATTTTGGGTCGTTGCGAAGAATGGTTGACCAAACATCTGGGCGATAACCATGGTGTTACATTTGGAATTTCAGAAACCGGAATTAACAGCAACGATCCGAATTTGTGTGCCAACTGGTACGCTTCAACTTTGGGCGAATTTGCCAGAAATGATGTTGAGATTTTCACCCCCTGGAGTTGGAAAAAGGGTATGTTCGAAGTCATTCATCTTTTTAGTAAGTACGGACAGAAATTTTATGTGGATGGAATTTCAGACAACGAACAATATGTATCGGCCTACCCTACACTCAATGCAAATACCGACTCGATGACATTGTTTTTGGTCAATCGTCATTTAACCGAAACCAAATCGGTTGAAATAGACATTAAGGATTTTGCGATTAAAAACGAAGCGATTAAAATGTATACTTTGTCGAATCTGCCAAATAACGAAACTTTTATTTCGCATACCCAAAATGCGCTAAAAACTTCGGAACTCGAAAAACCGGTATTTCTTTTAAAAGCAGAGTTGAAACCACTTTCGGTAAATGCTATTGTATTAAAAGCGGCGCCTACCAATCATTCAATCGTGAACGATAATACGTTTGAATTTAAGACTTATCCAAATCCGGCTTCGTCGGAAATTAATATCGAATTTGCGTTAAAAGAAGCCGGAAATGTTAACATTTCGATTTTTAATTTAAACGGACAGGTTATTTCCACCATTTGTAACCGTCACTTTAATTCGGGAAAACACAGCATAAATTCCAGTGTTTTGGAGTATCCAAAAGGCATTTATGGCATTTCCATACAAAGCGAACAATTCAACAAAACAAACAAGATTATAGTCAACTAAAAATCATGAAAATATTTGTAATCGCATTTTTTTCAATTTTTTTAATTTTTAGTGCTTCATCGGTGCAGGCGCAAGCGGTAAAAAAACATGGGAACCTTTCGGTAAAAGGTACATTCTTAGTTGACCAAAATGGCAATCAAACCGTATTACGCGGTGTAAGTTATGGTTGGCACAATTGGTGGCCCCGGTTTTACAATAAGGAATCGGTTAAATGGCTGGCCGAAGATTTTAATTGTAATGTAGTACGGGCTGCAATGGGTGTTGGACCACGCGGAAGTTATCTCGATAAAAAAGAATGGTCGAAAGAAAAAATAGAAGCAGTTGTTGAAGGCGCAATCGAACAGGATATTTATGTGTTGATTGACTGGCACAGCCACCAGCTTCACTTAGAAGAAGCAAAACTATTTTTTGCAGAGATGGCTACGAAATATGGCAAATATCCGCACGTTATCTATGAGATTTTTAATGAACCGGTTAAAGATTCGTGGAAAGAAATAAAAAGTTATTCGGAAGAAGTTATTAAAACCATTCGCGAAATCGATCCTGATAACATTATTTTGGTTGGTAGCCCACACTGGGATCAGGATATTCATTTGGTTGCCGACGACCCGATTACCGGATACGACAACATCATGTACACGGTTCATTTTTACGCTGCCACACACGGAAAAGAATTAAGAGATAGATCTGACTATGCACTTAAAAAAGGCATCCCGATTTTTGTTTCGGAATCAGCCGGAATGAAGGCCGATGGAAACAGTGCCATCGATTATAAATCGTGGAATGAATGGATTGATTGGATGGAGGCAAATAAAATTAGTTGGATTTGCTGGTCGATAGCAGATAAAGACGAAACCTGTTCGATGTTAGAAAAATCGGCAAGTGATACTGGAAACTGGAAAGATACAGACTTAAAAGAATCGGGACTAAAAACCAAAGAATTATTATTAAAATACAATTCAAAAAAGTAAACAAAATGCGCTTGATAAACATCAACACATTTTTATTTTTTCTTGTCTTGTTTTTTACATCGCAAACTGCGAGGGCCCAGGTTTC
>JBNKOT010000147.1:0-8858 GCA_050294855.1 Draconibacterium sp.
AAACGTCAACATTAAATCCGGCAAATCCAAAACACGGGATAATTAGTAACCAAAATTCAACACTCGAAGGCGGCGACTTTCAGGTAGCCCGGCACGATGTTTTTGTGATTGGAACCGGAGTGAGAACAAGCACACAAGGCATCGATTTTATCATCGAAAACATCAAACAAATAAAAACAGAACCACATCATATTATCGTTCAGGAGTTACCATCAACACCCGAATCTTTTATTCATCTCGATATGGTTTTTACTTTTTTGAATACCGATTCGTGTATGGTTTACGAACCGGTAATTTATAAAATGAACCGTTTGCGCACCATCCATATCAAAATTGAAAACCGTCAGGTGACAAAAATCGAGGAGTTTACAAATATTCCAGCAGCCTTAAAAAGTTTAGGCATCGATTTGAAGCCCATAAATTGTGGCGGGAATAAAGATTCGTGGGTTCAGGAACGCGAACAATGGCACAGTGGCGCTAACTTTTTTGCCTTTGCTCCGGGAAAAATTATTGGTTATGCACGAAACAACCATACCATCGAAGAGTTGAATAAAAATGGTTTTGAAGTTTTACAGGCAAGCGATATAATAAAAGGAAAAACAGCGGTCGACGATTACAAAAAATGTGTAATTCAGATTGCCGGCTCCGAACTGGCAAGAGGCGGTGGTGGCGCCCGCTGTATGACAATGCCGATAAAACGCGGTCCGGTTGAATGGTAATTATTTTGTCATTTCGAAGACACAGGAGGAGAAATCCACATCGTTTGACACCGCGATTTTTCAGTACTTCCTTCATCGAAAAGACCATAAAATATTGAGAATGCGAAAACTAAAAAATATCGAGTTAAACCGGATTTCGGTTGACGAATTTAAACAAACAAAAAAAACGCCGCTGGTGGTGGTTTTAGATAACATCAGAAGTTGTAATAACATCGGGTCGGTGTTTCGCACTTCCGACGCACTGCTTGTCGAAAAAATATTTCTTTGCGGAATTACGGCCACTCCTCCTAACAACGAAATCAGAAAAACAGCTTTAGACGCTGAAAAATCGGTGGATTGGGAATACCTCGAAAATACAGAAGATGCTGTTGCGACACTTCAAAAAAAGGGATATAAAGTTTATGCAATCGAACAAGTTGAGAATAGTATTTCATTACCCGATTTTCAACCAAAAAAAAATGAAAAAATTGCCATCGTTTTTGGTAACGAAGTAAAAGGTGTAAAACAAAGTGTGGTTAACATCTGTGATGGCAGCATCGAAATTCCACAATTTGGCACCAAACATTCTTTTAATATTTCGGTGAGTGCCGGAATTGTAATTTGGGATTTGTTTCAGAAAATCACCTGAACACCAGCTTTCCCACGTTTCTTATTTTTCTGAAAATGTTGTAACTTGATCGTAAACATTAACAGGTTGGTTATGAAAAATTTGGAAAAAATCTTAAAAAACCTCAAAGAAACTCTCAAACTAATCGACAGTAGAATTCGGCTTTGGGGAGCAATCCTGCTGTTTATTTCGTCCATTGTAATTTTGCTGCTTTTTAGCGATAAAATACCATTTAACGAATGGTACGTTTACCTCTTTTTTATTGTGGTAATTATTATCGCACTTGGTATTGTGGTCGACCTGATTTTACCCGAGAAATCGGAAAGTTTCAAAAAATTATTGAGTACCGAAAAAATAATTTCAGGCACTTGGGGCGAATTTATGCACGACCACGAATACATTGCTTTAAGCATTATTAAAATTACATTTAATCAAATGCGGCTTCAGTTTTTTATGGAAGGAGAAGCGTATAATCATGCGGGTGAAAAAGTGGCCGACTGGAATAGTAATGCAAGCGCGGTTTCGAAATTTTCGCCACCCGAAATCTATTATTTCTGGGAAGGAACAAACTACAAACCCGTAGTTAATTCTAAATCGGGGATGGGAATTCTTAATTTCCTGATTCCTGATGATAAAGAAGAGTGTAACAAAGCGCACGGATGGTACACTTCGGAAGACTTTAGTACTTTAGACATCACAAAAAAATATAGAGTTGAAGTGATCCGGCTAACCAAAGAAGAGCAGGAAATGCTGAAAAAACCAAAAGAAGAATTGCGTAAATTTATTTCCGAAAGAGTTGATAAATGGAAAAACTAATACGACTCAATTTTATATTACTCATTATTTTTATGCCAAAAATCGTTTAATTGAACCATGAACACCCCCATTAATTTACCCGAAGAATTTTTTCAATACGTTTGGGAAAACAAACTTTTTTTTTCTGAAAACCTGCAAACCACTGCCGGAGAAAAGCTCGAAATTCATACTGTTGGCAGGCGAAATACCGATTCGGGTCCCGATTTTTATAATGCCAAAATAAAGATCGATTCCACCATTTGGTTCGGAAATATCGAAATTCATAAAAACGCTTCCGACTGGAAAAAACACAAACACGATACCGATAAATCGTACGACAACGTAATTCTTCACGTTGTGAGAAACGATGATGCTCCAGTTGTTCGCACCAATAAAAACCCAATACCAACTTTACTTTTAAGGTATCCCGAAAAATTTCGAAACAATTATACCGAATTGTTAGGGGCCAAAACATGGATTGCCTGCGAGAACCAATTTCACAAAATAAATCCGGTGGTTTTGCAATTGGGATTTAACCGCTTGATGATCGAACGGCTCGAAAATAAAACTGAAACGATTCTCAAACAATTAGAAAATAACCATAACGACTGGAACGAAACATTTTACCAGGTACTTGCAAAAATGTTTGGTTTTAAAGTCAATGCACTTCCATTCGAAATGTTGGCAAAATCGGTTTCGTTACACATTCTTGCCAAACACAAAAACAACCTAAAACAATTGGAAGCCATTCTTTTTGGAAATTCGGGTTTATTAAATCAACAACTGCTTGGCGACGATTATTACCTGAATCTCAGAGACGAATATTCATTCCTCTATAAAAAATACGGATTAAAAGGAATGGAAAATCACCTCTGGAAATTTATGCGTTTACGTCCCGGCAATTTCCCAACGCTCCGAATTTCTCAGTTCGCAGCATTAATTTATCAATCGAGTGCACTTTTTTCAAAAATTTTAGAAATTGAAAAATTAGCCGATTTGCAAAATCTTTTTAAAGTAAATGCGTCGGAATACTGGAATGCGCATTATAATTTTAATAAACCTTCGAAAAGAATTTCGAAAAAAGAATTGGGTAAAAACTCCATCAACATCCTAATAATAAACGTAGTAATTCCCTTTCTTTTTGTGTATGGCGAAAAACAAAACAAAGTGTTTTTAAAAAATCGTGCCCTCGAGTTCCTGGAATTGCTTCCTCCCGAAAATAACTCAATTGTTAGGAAGTGGAAAAAATTAGGAATTGAATCCCAATCAGCTTTTGATTCGCAAGCTCTACTTCAACTTAAAAATTGTTATTGTGAAAAGAAAAAATGCTTAAATTGCCAAATTGGTGTTAAACTTGTAAAAACGTAGCTAAAAACCGAATGAACCAATACAACAAATTCCAGGAAGTATCGAGCCGAACCTTAAAAATAGGAATTACACTTTTAGTTTCTATTATTTCGATTGGAATAATTGGCTTTCATTACATCGAAGATCTTGATTTTTTAGACAGTGCATACATGACCGTGATAACGATTTCGACCGTTGGATTTAAAGAAGTTGGTTCTCCTTTGTCGGATCAGGGAAAGGTTTTTACCATGTTGCTGATTGTTTCCAGTCTTGGTAGTTTTGCATACGTAGGATCTAATATGGCACGTTTTGTTTTCGATGGCGAATTGGCAAATTATATTAAAACATACAGGGTGGATAAAAGAATTGCAAAACTAAAAAACCACGTAATAATCGTTGGTTATGGCCGGAATGGTGAACAGGCTGCCATGGAACTGGCCGAAAACGGAGTGGAGTTTGTTATTCTCGACAAACGCGATAACGTGATTTCAAGAGTGAGTCAGAACCCTCAATTATTGTACATTAAGGGCGATGCCACGCATGAAGAAATCCTGGAACAAGCACGCATTTACGACGCACGGGCGCTAATTGCTACAACACCTGACGATGCCGATAATGTTTTTGTAGTACTTACTGCACGAAGCATGAATCCAAGCTTAACGGTAATCAGCCGGGCTTCGGAACTCGAGTCGCAAATGAAATTAAAACGTGCCGGTGCCACCAATGTAATTATGCCCGAACGTATTGGCGGACAGCGAATGGCAAAATTGGTACATCAACCCGATGTAGTAGAATTTCTAGAATACATTCTATTACAAAAAACACAAGATGTGAGTTTGGAAGAACTTTCGTGTAAAAATCTGGCACAGCGATTTATGGGAAAATCGATTAGTGAATTAAAAGTCCGTGAAATGTCAGGTGCCAATATCATCGGGCTAAAAATAAGTGGCGCACGTTATGTTTTTAATCCCGATCCGCAGATGATCCTTTCGCGCAACGATCAACTTTTTGTTCTCGGAAATCCGATACAAATCAAAAAATTGAAGGACTGGATGGAAGAACCGGATTAATTATTTTTCCGGTTCGGCATCAAAACGTTCAATAAAATCGGTAGTAAGCACGCGGAATTCAGTTCGTCGGTTAATTGCTCTTGCAATTTCCTGCTGCTCTGGTGTAAGTTTCAAAATAAATTCTTCGGTCAACTCATCGTTTCTTTTTAAGAAATCGTATTGTTTTGCCATTTTGCGGGTAATCATTTTGGGCCAGGTCTCGCCATAACCTTTTGCAACCAATCGTTGCGGATTTATTCCTTTTTCCACCAGATAATCTACAACACTTTGCGCCCGTTTTTGCGAAAGATCGAAATTCGCCTGATCGCTGCCAATATGGTCGGTGTGTGCCATTAACTCGATGGTAATGGTTGGATTAAAAACCAAAACTTCAACCAAAGTATCCAAGGCAATTTTCGACTCAGGTAATAACTCGAAACTACCAAACTCATACTGAATATTTTCAACTTTAACAGGTGCATCGGTTGGGGTTAAAAACAGATCGAATTTAAATTCGCGACTGTCGGCCATTCCAATTGTATTTGCCGTTGCTTTATCGCGTAAAAATCCATCCTTAAAAGCGGCAAAAATGTATTCCGTTTCGGGTTTTAATTTCATCTGGAATTCGCCGTTACGGGTACGCATTTTTATGTTAGTCCCGTCGGTTCCGATAATTCGAACCGTCGCTCCGTCTATTTTTGAATTATTTTCTTTATTAAATACCACACCCTCTACCGAATAAATTTTTGGAGGAACTAAAAAGGAATAAATATCATCGCCGCGAGAACCTTTTCTGTTCGAGGTAAACATCCCTTTATCTTCGCCAACTACATATGCAATTCCAAAATCGTCGGCAGGAGAATTCACAGGCGACCCCAAATTTTCCATGGTCCAGTTTCCATCGTCATCCTGATTGGCAACAAAAATATCGAAGCCTCCCATTCCCATGTGGTAATTCGAAGAGAAATACAACTCGCCGTTATCGCGAACAAAAGGAAACATTTCGTCGCCGGGAGTATTGATCACTTCGCCCAAATTAACGGGTTTCTCATAAGAGCCACCTTCTTTTGATGCCCGCCAAATGTCTTTCCCACCATAACCGCCGGGCATGTCTGAAACAAAATATAACACCGATTCGTCGGGACTTAAAGCCGGATGCGCTGCAACTATACTGTCGCCAACTACCTGCACTTTTATGGGATCAGACCACGAACCACGCGACTGCGACGATTCGTATAATTCGGCACCCAGCGCCTGCGTTTTGTCGTATCGGCAACGTGTAAAAATCATTTGATCGCCATTGGAAGAGAGTGTAGAGGCTCCCTCTTCGTCGCCGGTATTTACGATCAGGTTTTCATCCAATAATTTGGGTTCTTCCCATTTTTGCTTTTGTACACCAAAAGTTGCCCGGAACAAGTCGGCATAACTTTGTCCGGTAATCATACTTTCCTTTTTACCAGTGGCTGCTTTTCGTGTCGATGTAAAAATTATTTCGTTATCGCGGCCGGCCACAAAAGACGGAGAATAATCACTGGCCCGTGAGTTGAGTTCTTTGATCGGATTAATAATATGACGAGTCGGATTTGCTACCCACTCCTGTGTTTTACTGATCGATTCGAGACCTGCAAGTGCTTGCTCATCACCCGGAACCGAGTCGAGATAAATCCGGTAAGTTTCGATGGCTTCTTCGTATTGCTGGGTTGCACGCAACATATCGGCATGCAATAAAAGTGCTTTACTATCGGCATAACCTCGTCGAATGGCATTTTTATAATATAATTCGGCTCTTTCGTAATCGCCAATTGCACGGTAACACTCGGCAATTTCAAAGGCATATTGTTTTCTTTTTTCGCGATCTTTTTCCTTTTTTGTGGCTTTTCTGTATTTTTCAATTGCTCTGTAATACTCGCCAATTTCGTGCGACAGCATTGCATCGCGACCATATTTTGAGGCGCCACAAGCACTTAAAAAAACAACTAAAACTAAAAGTAATGCGAATCGAACGTTCATACCCATTTTTGATTTCGGGAAGTAAAAGTAAATTATTTTTTCAAATCTAAACGTTTGATTGCCCTTTTAAGTATTTCGAACAGTGTTGATTTTACTGAATAATCATCTTTTTTGTAGAAGTAAAACTTTCGGTTTCGAAGCGGTAAAAATAAATCCCTTCCTTTAAATGATTCTGTTGTATCGAGATTTTAAAATCTCCGGCCGGATAATGATCGTTTACAGGAACCAAAACTTTTTTCCCCGATAGATCGAAAACAGATAAAACTACATCCGAAGCTTTTGCAAGCGAAAAATCGATTGTTGTTCCATTTTTTGCAGGATTCGGGTAGTTCTGCCCCAAAGCAAATCCTTCCGATTCATCGAAAAGACCGACCGAAGTTGTAGTAATATTATTTAATGCATTTTGCACGGCCGACTTCGCAGACGCGGCATCGCTACTTGCAGCTTTACTTCCTTTAAACGCTATCTTTCCTTCAGAATCGATCACAAACAAACGATCTTTTGTCGATCCCCAATCCGAAGCAACTGTCGATCCTTTTTGCAGATAACGTGCATTTAATCCGGTCGAACTTTTAAAACCCTGCACAGCTGCCAAACTTCCATTCCAGACATCGATAACCAAGGTCTGGTAATTGCTGTTACTTTCAAAAGCCTGGATAACTGTAGATTTTACGGTTGGTGCCGAACCAATACAATTACTGCAATTGTAACCCACCAAAAACACCAAAATCACTTTTCCACGATTTGCGGAAAGATTATAATTTCTATTGCTTAAATCTTTTAAAGTAAAATCAGGTGCAATATCGCCAACGTTTTGTGCACTTGCCACATTCAACATTAAAACTGTTGCAACCAAAAATGTAAAAATATTCTTCATAATTTTTTTATTTATAATTGTTTATTAAAATTTTGTTGACCAACGGAGCTCTACTCCTTTAAAATCTAGTACTTCGTAACAAATACCGGAAGTACATGCCGGGCCTCCTCTACGTTTTCCGGCAAAAAGTTGTATTGTGTTTTTTCGATTTGGCTTGTACGATAAATTTAGTCCCGGATAGTTTTGTTTGCTTTCTATTTCTTCGGTATCGATTAAATCAACAAACTTGCTGTCGTTGGAAAATTCCCAAACCAATGCTGCCGAAAATTTGCCCGAATAATTAAAAATCAGACCGGTATATACATTTTGAAATGCCTCTGTTTCAGCAAATGTTCTTTCAAGATGCTGAAACTCGGTTTCAACAGCCACCGACCAATTGTCGCGGAGTGTGCGAGTATAATAAACTCCGCCAGTGTAACGGGCACTTTCAAACAATAATTGGTCGAAAGAATAATCGGCAAATATTTTGAACAGATTTTGATACTGAAAAGTAAACTGCCAATCGGCAAAATACTCGGCCGATTTAAAATTGGTTTCACCCAATTCGTTTTTCGAACGCGAGTGATTTATTGTAATTAAATGATTTTCTGCCGGCACAATAAACACTTCAGTTTGCAAACCACTTTCATCGAAATAAAACGGAACATGTGTACTTCTGTTTAGCAACTTATAAATATGTTCTTTAACCAAAGTTGGCGGATCGGAAATACCCGATCCGATAAAAAGATTGTGATAATCTTTGAGTTCAAACGAAATTCCAAATCCTGTTTTTGAATACCCCAAACTAAAATATGCGCCGTAAGTATCTTCGTTTTCGAAACTAAAAAAACGATCGCCGGGATTTACCCGATGCGCAAATTCTCCGTAATAATCGAAAAGATTAAAAAGTGTACCTCCGAGCAAAGTTGACATATAGTTTGATTGTTCGGTGTCGGTTTTATTTTGTAAAAAGATAACTCCTCCGCTTTGTTTTAAAAATTTAAAATTTGCTTCTCCGGCACTCACCAAATCCAAACGATTATCGGGAGAATTTGGTGGTAAATCGTTAATCAGCGATTTGCCATAAATTGCTTTTACTTCAAAATATTTATTTACGTAACTTCCCGAAGCTCCTTGCAAATCACGGTAAAAACCTTGTTTCACCCGATAAATCTGATCTTCGTAAATCGAATTTTTAATTTCGTAACCACGGTAAAGCAATCCTTTCCCTAAAGTCTCGTAAAAATTACCCAGCTTTAAATCCAAACCTTTTTTCCGATACTGTAAACTATATTGTGTGATTTTTGAATAACTGTTACGGAGCGAATCGTTTGAATAATAATTCTCGAGCCGACCCGACACTTTAAATCCTTTTAAACGGTACTCCAGATTTAACTGATCGTAAATAGAATTTACATTCGCGGGTTCAACACCCGGAATATTTCCAAGTTGATATTCGGCAATATTATTCCCCG
>JBNKOT010000148.1:0-11267 GCA_050294855.1 Draconibacterium sp.
TACCGGAGCCTGGTTTTTTCTGATCATTAATTTTTCGAAATTCCCTTTGCACCTTTTTATTTGGAAAACAATTGACCGGAGCACGCTTTCGTTAGATTTAATGTTGTTGCCTGCAATTGCGTTGGGAGCATTTTTAGGAATTGTTCTGGTGAAAAAGATTTCGGATAAAATGTATCGAACAGCCGTTTTTGTGGTAACCGCTTTGTCGGCTTTTTTATTGTTGATTTAAATAACGGGGAATTACCCATCATAATACAAAATTGAAATGAAACAAATTGCAGACTTTTTTCAAGATAAAAATGTGGCTTCGGTTTTAGATGTTGGTACCGGATCGGGTGATTTTTTAAAAGTTTTGAAAGCTATTTTCCCGGAAAGTAAAATTACGGGCGTCGATCCAAATACCGACGCTTTGCAAAAAGCAAAAGAAAAATATCCCGAAATTATATTCTTGGAAATGGGAGCTGAAAAACTTGATTTTCCTGATCATTCTTTTGATGTGGCAACCATTTCGATGGCGCTTCACCATTTGCCGAATGTGCAGGCATCGTTAAAAGAAATGCAACGTGTAGTAAAAACCGGTGGTTTTATTATCGTAAGTGAATTGTTTAGCGATCATTTAAATCCGGCGCAGGAAGTACATAAATTGTTTCACCATTTCAGAAGTTCCACCGACCGTCTTTTAGGCGTGAGTCATAACGAAACATTTAAAAAGAATGAAATCGTTGAAATGATTCAGCATTCTGGAATAGAGCTTTTATTTCATTTCGAATGGTTAAAAGAAAGTAACCCGATTTTGACAGAAAAGGATTTAGAAATGCGTGTACATCAAATGAAAGAAATGCTGGAATCGGTAAAAGCCTTTCCTGAATACAAAACATTAAAACCTCAAATTGAGAAATTTCGGAGAATGGCTTTTAAAGATGGTTTTGAGTCCGCAACTCGTATTGTAGTTGTTGGGAAAGTGAAATAAAAAAAGAACCGTTCTTCTATTATCAGAATAAAAAGAACGGCTCTCTCAAATATGTTTTAAATGTTTTATCCTTTTAATGCTTCTGCACCACTTACAATTTCAAGAATTTCCCCGGTAATAGTGGCTTGACGAGCTTTGTTGTATTGCAAAGTCAATTCTTTTAGCAAGTCGGTTGCATTGTCGGTTGCCTGGTGCATCGCTGTCATTCTTGCACCATGTTCGGCAGCATTGGAATCGAGCAAGGCTTTATAAAACTGAATTTTTAACGAACGTGGAATTAATTCCTGAATAATACTTTCTTTCGACGGTTCGTAGATAAAATCGTAATTGGAATTATCGTTCTCGTTTTCTTCCATCTTTACCGGAAGGAATTGTTCAGAAGTTTGAATTTGAACTGCTGCATTTTTAAACTGGTTGTACACCAATTCGATCCTGTCGTACGTTCCATCGGCAAAACTATTCATTATTTCCTGCGCAATTTCCGAAACATGATCAAAAGTCAAATCATCATAAATATGGTTTTTGTCGCCGGTCACTTTCATTCCGCGGTGTTTTAACTGGCGTCCGCCTTGTTTCCCGATGGTTATAAAATCGACCTTCCCCAAACTCATTTGTTTGCTGTATTTTGTGTTGATCAACTCAACCGCTTTTTTCGAAATGTTGGTGTTAAAACCACCGCACAAACCACGGTTCGATGAAATTAAAATTGCCAAAACTTTCGCAGGTTCACGATCTTGTGTATAAACCGAGTCTTCCACATTTTCGAGGCTCGCACTTAATGCTGCTAAAATCTGGTGTAATTTTTCGGCATACGGACGGATTTGAAGAATGGAATCCTGCGCTTTTTTCAATTTCGCAGCCGACACCATTTTCATTGCACTCGTTACCTGACGGGTAGTTTTTACCGATGCAATTCGCGTTCTTATTTCTTTTAATCCAGCCATAAAGTGAATGTGTGATCGAGTGTTTGAGCGCTTGAGGAATTATCCTCACTTACCCATTCACCCATTTACTAATTTTTATATTTGCTTGATACCTCTGCAGCTACTTTCCGGATTGTATCTTCAATGTCCTGGGTTAATTTACCAGCTCCTAATTCGTCTAAAGTTGCACGGTGTTGTATTTCCATAATTTCAAGGAAATCGGTTTCAAATTCTTTTACTTTTTCAACCGGAACATCGCGAAGTAACTCTTTTGTCCCACAATAAATAATGGCAACCTGGTGTTCAATTTTCGATGGTGCGTACTGACCTTGTTTCAGGATTTCGACGTTTTTACGTCCTTTGTCGAGAACGCGCATGGTTGCGGCATCGAGATCGGAACCAAATTTCGAAAATGCTTCCAACTCGCGGAACTGTGCCTGATCGAGTTTTAGAGTACCTGCAATTTTTTTCATCGATTTAATTTGTGCGTTACCACCCACACGCGAAACCGAAATACCAACGTTAATTGCCGGACGAATTCCTGAGTTGAATAGATTCGATTCAAGGAAAATCTGACCATCGGTAATCGAAATTACGTTGGTTGGAATGTATGCAGAAACGTCGCCTGCCTGTGTTTCGATAATTGGAAGCGCCGTTAACGAACCGCCACCTTTTACTTTATCTTTTAAACAATCGGGCAAATCGTTCATGTTTTTTGCAATCTCGTCGGAGTCGATCACTTTTGCAGCACGTTCCAATAAACGCGAGTGCAAATAGAAAACGTCTCCGGGATAAGCTTCACGGCCCGGAGGACGACGAAGCAACAATGAAACCTCGCGATACGATACCGCTTGTTTCGAAAGATCATCGTAAATAATCAGTGCATCGCGACCGGTGTCGCGGAAATATTCACCAATTGCGGCTCCTGCATAAGGTGCATAAAATTGTAACGCTGCCGGATCGGATGCGGTTGCAGAAACAATGGTGGTATATTCCATTGCGCCATGTTTTTCCAGAGTAGAAGCAATGTTGGCAACTGTAGAACCTTTTTGTCCAATCGCCACATAAATACAATAAACCGGCGTTCCTTTTTCAAAGTTTTCGCGCTGGTTAATAATGGTATCGATTGCCACGGCAGTTTTACCGGTTTGTCGGTCGCCAATAATTAATTCGCGCTGACCACGTCCAATCGGGATCATGGCATCGATAGCTTTTAAACCTGTTTGAAGCGGTTGGGTCACCGGTTGACGGTAAATTACTCCGGGAGCTTTTCTTTCGAGCGGCATTTCGAATAACTCGCCCTGCAACGCTCCTTTGCCGTCGATGACTTCACCAATCGTATTTACAACACGACCTAACAATGGTTCTCCAACTCTTATTGAAGCAATTTTTTGCAAACGTTTTACAGTGTCGCCTTCTTTAATTTTGC
Organism: Draconibacterium sp.; assembly: GCA_050294855.1. Taxonomy (GTDB): domain Bacteria; phylum Bacteroidota; class Bacteroidia; order Bacteroidales; family Prolixibacteraceae; genus Draconibacterium. The sequence goes on from JBNKOT010000148.1 coordinate 3,323, forward strand.
TTGAAAGACCCAAAAGTACAACACCAACATTGTCTTCTTCGAGGTTCAAAACAATTCCTTTGACACCGCTGTCAAACTCAATCATTTCGTTTGCTTCAACATTGGAAAGGCCATAAACACGGGCAATTCCGTCGCCTACTTGTAAAACGGTTCCAACTTCTTCTAATTCAGCCTCCGATTTGAAACCTTCCAGTTGTTGCTTTAAAATTTGTGATACTTCAGCAGGTTTTATATTCGCCATCTTGTATATTTTTTTATCGCTTTATTTCGATGATTAAATTTCAGATTCTAACAATTTCTGTTTTATTTTTTTCAGTTGAGTTGCAATGCTTGCATCGTATTGTTTGTCGTCGACTCTTATTACAACTCCACCGATAATTTCGGGATTGGTTTTTGACGAAAGCTCAACTCTTGCCTTCAATTCTTTTCCCAGTAATTCTTCAATTTTATGAATTGTGCTCTTGTCTACCTCTGTAGCAGTGGTAAGAACGGCCGATTTTATATTCTGATCTTTGCGTGTAAGATCTAAAAAATTACGGCAGATTCCGGGAATATGAACTTCGCGTTTATTCTTGTTTACCAATAGCAAAAACCGCAATGAAAGTTCATCAATTTTTCCTTTAAAAATCGAAGAAATCAGTTCTGCTTTTTTCGATGTTTTTACAATCGGACTTTCGAGTAAAAGAATAAAATCGACAGAGTTGTTACAAACATTCATAACCAATTCGATGTCGGTTCTTAGGTTTACCAACATATTTTTTTCTTTTGCTGTCGAAAAGAATGCTTTTGCGTATCGTACTGCTATTGCGCTGTGATCCATATTTTTAATTCAGCTTGATATCGTCGATTAAACCGTCCACCATTTTTTTCTGTTCAGCCGGATTACTCAATTCCTTCTTAATTACTTTTTCGGCAATTAAAACCGACAAGTCGGCCACTTGATTTTTTATCTCGTTTATTGCAGCGGTTTTTTCGGATTGAATTTGTTCGCGCGCCTGTTCGATCGATTTTTGAGTTTCGAGGTTTGCCTTTTCTTTGGCTTCGGCGAGAATTTTGTCTTTTAACTCTTTCGCTTCTTTCAGAATAATGTCTTTTTCTTTTCTGGCTTCGGCAATAATTTTGTCGTTATCGGCTTTTAATCCCGCAACTTCTTTACGTGCTTCTTCGGCAGAATTTAAAGCATTGTCAATCGATTCTTCGCGTGCTTTAAGTGCGGTTAAAATTGGCACCCAGGCAAATTTCCGAAGAATAAAAAGAACAATTGCGAAGATGATCAGCATCCAGAAAATTGTTCCGGGATTTGGCATTACTAAACCCATGGTCTATCTTTTTATTGAAATGAAAAAATCTAAATAATTTAAAAAGCAACGAACCTCCGGCAATCCCGAAGGTTGTCGCTTCAATTTTTTTTGTTACACAAAAATTACGAGTGCACAAATGACTACAGCAAAGAAGGCAACACCTTCTATAAGCGCTGCAGAAACAATCATGTTCGAACGAATGTCGCCGCTTGCTTCTGGCTGACGGGCAATGGCTTCCATGGCGCTAGCACCAATTTTACCAATTCCCATACCTGCACCAATTGCTGCTAATCCAGCTCCAATTGCAGCTCCCATTTTACCGATGGTTGCACCGGCGGCTGCTTGTAACAATACAGTTAAAATAGCTGATAACATAGCTTTTAATTTTAATAATTAATATTAATGATGATCTGAAGTCGCCATTCCAAAATAGAGCGCCGACAACAGTGTAAAAACATAGGCCTGAATAAACGAAACCAACACATCTAAGAGTAAAATAAATACCGAAAATGCTACCGAAACAGGACTAATTCCATAGCCTGCCGCTGGTCCCATTATACTTCCAAAAATAAAAATCAAACTCACAAAAACGGTTACAATTAAGTGACCCGCCATCATGTTTGCAAAAAGTCGCACCATTAAAACAAATGGTTTTGTAATTACGCCCGAGAGTTCGACAATTGGCATTAAAGGAATCGGAAATTTTAACCACCAGGGTACATCGGGGTTGTAAATTTCTTTCCAATAATGTTTATTTCCGTTTATTGTTGTTATTCCAAAAGTAAATAATGCCAGTACCATTGTAACCCCTATATTTCCTGTAACATTCGCACCAAAAGGTGGAATCGGGATTAATCCCATAAAGTTATTGATCAGGATAAAAAAGAAAACGGTTAAAAGGAATGGCATGTGTTTTTTATATTTTTCTTCGCCAATGGCTGGTTTGGCAACTTCGTCGCGAATAAAAAGAATAATCGGTTCGAATGCATTTTGAAGTCCGGTTGGCGCTTTTCCTTCGTTGCGTTTTGCAGCAGCGGCAATCGAAAATACAAGCCAGAATAAAATAATTACCGATACTAAAACTCCGGCAATTGTTTTGGTTATCGAAATGTCGATTGGTTTTCCGATTTCGTGGCCTTGTGCATCAACCTCAACAATCTTGCCTTCAAACTCTTCGCTGTGCGATATTTGAAACCCTTTGTAAGGCGAATGTGCATGGTGGAATTTGGTCGACATAAAAACATGAAAACTCTTTCCGTCGTGCAACTCCGGGTTTTTACTGTATAAAATAATCGGGAGTGGAATGCTAATGTGTTTTTCTCCAAAAGAGACCACGTGCCAGTCGTAAGCATCCGAAACATGTTCGATTACAAATTTACCGGCATTAAATTCCTCCTCTGCATGAGAATCGGTAGCAATTACATGCTCAGCTTCTTGTCCATGTTGTGCCAATAATGGATTAAAACCGATGAATGAAAGCACAAATATTAGATAGATTGCTTTTAAACGCATTAGCATAGTTTAATATTATTTTTCAAGAGCATACAAATTTATAAGAAATTTTGAATGCCTCGTTAAATATAAAAATTTTAGTTCCAGAATTAACAATGTTTTGGAGCATTTGTTGTATTGTTTTTGATTTTCATTATTAGACTTCAATTTAGTCGATTACTGTGATTATTTCTTTTCATAAAGTGTTGTGGTTTCTGTAATTCAGAGCTTTATTATTTTAATCGCAACTAACAATAAAAGCATATGTTTTAAACAAGTGGATTTGTTTTTTGAAATAAGTTGATCTGATGAATTAATTTCAGGAATTTTGCTAACTTGCTAGCATTGGGCATTTTAAAAAAAAAGAAATACTTCTGTAGGATTTTTTACGATAAGAAAATGATTTTTTTTATTTTGTTGAGTAATAAACATTGGGAAGTTGTGACTACAAATAAGTGTTATCGGAACCAGTTAATTGGCGTAGTTATATGTATACAATAAAAAAATTATTGATATTATTTTTTATTGGCCTTCAAATAATTGCAAATGCACAGGTGCTTGATATGCATTTTATCTCACCAATTAAAGATAAATCTTTTGAAAAAAACAATGTTTCTTGCATTGCACAAGACAGCATCGGATACATCTGGATTGGCACCGAACATGGATTGTACAAATTTAATGGAAGCAACCTGCTCAGTTATCATTTTAAAGTTTCAGACACTACAAGCCTTGTTGACAATAATATAATTCAATTGTATGTTGATAAAAAAGGTGATTTATGGATTGTAACGATGTTTGGAATATGCGTTTATCAAAAAACGTATGATAACTTTAAATATATTGCTAACGAAGCTAATTTTGCCGGATTGGAAAGCCTGCAGGTTTCATCGATACAAGAAGATCAGGCGGGTGAAATTTATGTGGCAACTGGTAATACAGTATATAAATATGACAAAAGTGTCGGTGCTTTTCATGTTTTCTACAAAATCGGGGAAGGATCTATAAGTCAATTTATTTTTGATAATAACAATAATCTGTGGATTGCTGCACTGGGAAACTGGGGATTGACATTTTACAATCCATCAGAAAACAAAGTTGAACGTTTTACGCACGACAAAAACAACAGCAACAGTATTAGTAGTAATTCAGTAAAGGATATTGTTTTGCAGGGTAATCTTTTGTGGATTGGAACTGATGGCACCGGTGTCAATTCTTTTAACCTTGAAACACGAAAGTTTAAAAGATATTCTCTACCCGATTCGTATGCTGGTTATACTTTAAAAACTTATGTTGATAAGGATAATTATTTTTGGTCGTGTGATCTTACGGGGATAAAATTGTACGATAAACAAAACGATTATTTTCTGGGATATTACGGAAATACCGACGATGGCACTTCGTTAAGAAGTTCTGTTACATCTTTTTTTCAAGACCGGCAGGGAAATTATTGGGTTGGTTATAGCCCGGGAGGTGTTGATATGCGTGTTGTTCCCAAAGGATTTCAAAAATACAGTGACAATCCTGGCAAATCCTGGCATTTCAGCGGTAACAATATTACCGCAATTGAATTTGACTCAAACGGAAACTGGTGGCTTGGAAACGGGTTTAACGGTATCGATATTTTTAATTGGCAAACAGGCGAGATAAATACCTATCATTACGATTCTTCTGATGCATTTAGTTTGGGTAAGGGTGGTGTGTCAAGTATTTATAGAGACCGAAATAATACAATGTGGATTGGTACAAATTTCGGAGGACTGCAATATTATGATCGGGCAAAAGATCGGTTTTATTCGTATAAAAATGATCCAAACGATTCCAGTTCAATCGCAAATAATGATGTGCGATCGATTGTTGAGGATAAGGAAGGCAACCTTTGGATTGTAGTGCATGGTAAAGGAATTGATCGTTTTAATACAAAGGGAAGTAAATTTTATCATTACAACTCTGCCAATAATAATTTGGCAAACGACTGGGCTTATCAGGTTTTATTCGATTCGGAAGAAAATCTTTGGGTTGCAACAGCCTGGGGAATTAGCAAACTATTAAAAGGAGAAGAAACTTTTGAGACTAGTTTTTATTTGCCAAATGATTCAAACACAATCAGTAGTAATGTTATTAATTGTTTGTTTGAAGATTCGAAAAATCAAATCTGGCTCGGAACAACAGGGGGCTTGTGTAAATATCGTTCGGAAACAAATAATTATCAGCGGTTTTATGCTGACTTGCTGGTGGAGAGTATTAATGCAATTGAGGAGGATACCAAAGGAAATTTGTGGATGAGTACAAACGATGGAATTATAAAATTTAATCCGGAAACAAAAGAGATTTTGAGTTTTGATGAATCGGACGGATTGCTGGGTGGCATTTATCATGTTCGGTCGGTAGCAAAAGGAGAGGACAATAATCTATTTTTTGGAGGAATTGATGGGATGACTGTTTTTGATCCTGCTGATCTAAAATTTAACACCGAAAAACCCGAAGTCATAATTACAGGATTTAATCTTTTTTATGAACCGGTTAATACTTATGGAAATAACTCGGTTTTAAAAAAGCACATTAGTGAAACCGATATAATAGAATTAAATTCTGACCAGAATATAATTGGGTTCGAGTTTATTGCTACAAACTTTATAAACGCAGAAAAAAACAGGTTCAAGTATAAACTGGAAGGCGTTGATAAAGATTGGGTAGATAATGCGAACTCAAATGTTGCAAATTATACTCAACTTCAACCGGGGAGATATACATTTCGGGTAATTGCTTCAAACAACGATAATGTTTGGAACAATAAAGGCGCTTCTTTGGAAATTCTTATTAATCCGCCATGGTGGCAAACAATTTGGTTTAAAATCATTGTATTGTTTTCTGTCGTTTTTGTGTTGTATCTAGTTATACGTCAGAGAATGGCGAAATTAATTCGTCAGAAAACACAACTTGAGGAAATGGTTTTGGAAAGAACAAATACCTTGAATGAAAAAAATATCCTGCTCGAAAAAAGACAATTAATAATAGAATCTCAATCGGAAGAGTTGATCGTACAAGCTGAAGAACTTAGAGTAACTGCCGAAGATATTGAAGAAAAGAATATAGAATTAACGAAAATTAATGAGACAAAAGATAAACTGTTTTCGATTATAGCACACGATCTTTTAAATCCATTTAATGTAATTCTGGGATTTACCGATAGTTTGATCGAGAATTTTGAAACCTGGGATGAAAAGGGAAAGTTGGAAGTTCTTAACTATGTAAAAGATTCTTCAGAAAGTGCTTTTACTTTACTCGAAAACCTTCTTCATTGGTCAAGGAGCCAGGAGGGAATGATTGATTTTAACCCGGTTTTTATCGACGCGAGTCAAACTATAAATTCAGTATTGGAAGAAGTTTCATCGTTTGCCTTAAAAAAGGAGGTTGAAATTGTCAATCTTTTTAATGATAAACTTTTAAAAGTTTATGCTGATGAAGATATGTTTAGACTCATTTGCAGAAACTTATTGATGAATGCCATCAAATTCAGTAATCCTAAAACAAGTGTTTTCATTAATGCAGAACCGGATTATAAGAAATCGTATATTCGTTTCTCTGTAAGCGACCATGGAGTTGGAATGGAAAAAGAAAAGGCTGATAATCTTTTCAATTCTGCAAATAAAAGCTCAACACGTGGCACAAAAGGCGAAAAAGGAGTAGGGCTGGGTTTGATTCTTTGTCTCGATTTTGTAAAAGCACATAAAGGCGAAATTTGGGTTGAAAGTCAAATAAATAGAGGGACTACTATCTTTTTTACCATTCCAAAATCTGTCGGCGGGAAATAAACAATTTTTATTTTTATATAATTATAACGGAATATCTTTCGTTTGCGGTTGTATGATTTTGGCTATTCGGGAAATTATACCAATTTAATCCAATTGTATTGGATAAATCGCTAAGCGAATTACTTGAAGTCGAATACAAATACGCCGAATGGAGTTATTTTATCTATTTTTTTCTGGAAATACGCGATAGTTCCGAAACTTCGAGAAACGAAAACACCGAGTAAATAACAAATAAACAGATTACAAAAGGAATTGCATTGCCCGAATCGATGGCAATATAAACCACTGCAAAAATGGAGTAAATCACCAATTTAAAAAATGTAATGAGCATATTAATCCGGGCAAATTTACCGATATCTGTTTTTGCCAGTTTTAATTGATAAGCATGAACCAGCAACGTAACAACATAAAAAAACACTAGGATAAACGGAAGTACGGGAATATAATATTCGCGAAAAAAGAAGAAGAACAGAAGGCCTGCTATTAATGCAATTCCAATGCTTGCAGCAGTAAGTTTTAGAATAACGTTTTTCATTTTTATTTTTTAAGCAGACTTCGGGTGCCGTAAATAATAGCAACAATCACCGAAAGTATCGTAAGTACAAAAGTAAATCCTTTAAATTCATTTTGCATCCACTGGTCGATTTTGTAACCCAAAAAAGTGGTCAGACCAATAATTGCCATCATTTCGAAACCAAGGCTTGAATATCGAATAAAATTATCGAAGTTCTTTTTATTATTTTTCTTTGGCTGCTTCATGGATCGGATTTGCTCCTTTCATGGCACAGGTTCCGGTAAAAACCGAACCGGGTTCAACCGAAAGTTTGCCGGCGACAATGTCGCCTTCAATTTTCGATGTTGCCTTCATATTCAGCAATTCGCTGGCAGTAACTTTTCCTTTAATAAAGCCTGCAACTTCAACATTGTTACAAACTATTTCTCCTTCTATTTTACCGTTGGGACCCACTACAAGTCTGCCTTTCGAAGTTATATTTCCAATTAGTTCTCCATCTATTCGTGTGTCGCCACTGGCATTAATGTTGCCTTTTATTGCTGTTCCTTCACTAATAATATTAATAGATGAACCTGAACTATCGCCATATGGTTTTGAAGTTTGTTTTGCCATTTCTGATTTTCTTTTCGTTTTTCTTATCAATTGCAGGTGTATTTTCAATCAAACATAAATAGGGCTTTGAAATTACAACTTTTTGCAACTTCAACAAAGCGAATTTAATTTTAAACGATTTTTATGTCGAAACGAAAAAAATACCTTAGGTGCTCTGCAAAATCAATAAAATTTACTGTAACTGGTTACTGCAACTGATAACTGGGACGGTT
>JBNKOT010000149.1:0-6188 GCA_050294855.1 Draconibacterium sp.
ATTCCGGGCTTTAATCAGGTTAAAGCAATTGGACTCGACAACATAACCACATCTTTACAAAATGCAGTTGACGACGACCGCATAAAAGGTGTGTATCTGAGGCTTTCGATGGTTGGCGGAGGAATGGCTTCGGTCGAAGAAATCAGAAATGCATTAATCGCTTTTAAAGAAAGTTGCGACAAGCCAATTTATGCCTACGCCGATCAGTATTTGATCGATCAGAAAGCCTACTACCTGGCAACTGTGGCCGATAAGATTGTTATTCATCCCGAAGTTTCGGTTGATTTTAGAGGACTTGGCGGAGAAATGATGTTTTATAAAAATGCCCTGAAAAAGATTGGAGTAGAAATGCAGATTGTTCGCCACGGTAAATTTAAAGCGGCGGTAGAACCTTTTTTGCTCGATAAAATGAGCGAGGAAAACCGCGAGCAACAACTCACGTACATGGGGAGTTTGTGGAATCACATGTTAAAAGGAATATCAGAAAAAAGAGGAATTTCTGTTGATCAGTTGAATCTTTTGGCCGATGAGGTTCAAACTTTTAATAAAGGAGCAAAAGCTGTGGAATCGGGTTTGGTCGATGAAGTAAAATACAAAGACGAAGTTTTGGCCGATTTGCGTGAAATTACCGGAATAAAAGGAACCAAAGGAGTTCCAATCATCGGGGTAAAAGATTATGCATCGGCTCCGGCGAAAGGGAAAACCAAAAAATTTAGTCGAAATAAAGTTGCCGTTATCTATGCAAGCGGCACAATTGGAACGTCGATGGGTGGAGAATTTATCGATGGCGATAAATTGTCTCGCGAGATTAGAAAAGTACGTCAGGACAGTAGTTACAAAGCAATTGTTTTGCGAGTGAATTCTCCCGGAGGAACTGTTTTCGATTCGGAAACCATTTGGCGCGAAGTTAAAATGGCTGCCGACGAAAAAACAATGGTGGTTTCGTTTGGCGACGTGGCTGCCTCTGGTGGATATTATCTGGCTTGTCCGGCCGATAAAATTGTTGCACAACCCAATACAATTACCGGATCGATTGGTATCTTCGGACAAATTCCAAATTTTGGCGAATTGTTAAACGATAAATTGGGAATTTCTACCGATGTGGTGAAAACCAATAAAAATTCAGATTTGCTCACCTTAACCCGTCCGATGACCGATTACGAAAGAGCAATATTGCAAGCGAACATCGAAGAAGGGTACGACATTTTTATTTCGCATGTTGCCGAAGGACGTGGAATGACAAAAGAACAAGTAGATGAAATCGGGCAAGGTCGTGTTTGGAGTGGCGAAAATGCCAAAGAAATTGGTTTGGTCGACGAGTTTGGCGGACTAAAAGATGCCATAAAACTAGCTGCCGAAATGGAAGGTTTGGAAGATTATCGGACCGTTGATTTACCGGCTCTGCCAAACCCATTCGAAGAACTGTTTAAAACCGGATCGGACAATGTGCGCGTTTGGTTTCTGAAACGAGAATTGGGCGAAAAATATCGTTACTATGAATATTTCAAAAACGCCTCTCAATTGAACGGTATATACGCAAGAATGCCTTACGACATTTATGTGAATTAGCTATTTACTGCAAATAAAAATACCAGCGTCTGATTACAGGCGCTGGTATTTTTATTTTTGGTCGATAGCTGTGGTTTTATTCAAACCACGAATCGATAAGTACTTTATTGTTTTCGTACCATTTTTTAGCTCCTGCTTCTTCACCATCAGCTTTTATGAGCCCCATTAATTCGTACAACTGCTCTTCTTCAAGGTTAAAATTTTTAAAGAATCCGGCAGCTTCAGGTTGGTCTTCTGCAAAACCTTTGCGCGAAATAATTGTACAAGCATCCTGAGGATAAATTCCTTTTGGATCTTCCAGGTATTTTAATTTGTAATTGGCCCACATGTAATGCGGTTTCCATCCGGTAATAACAATCCATTCTTCCCTTTTGGTTGCTTTAGCCAAACTGGCCACCATAGCCGGTCCACTTGATGTTACCTGCTCTATCTCGAGCTGATAAGACTCAATTGCTTTTATCGTATTTGCATGAATTCCTGCACCGCTACCAATACCAATAATCTCTTCATTAAATTTGTCTTTGTTCGCGTTTAGTTCTTCAATAGAATTAATGGGAACATACGATGGTACAACTAATCCGGTTGTTCCTTCGCTAAAAGCCTCACCCAGTTTTACGAGTTTATCGCCATAATCTGCCCAATAATCTTTATGTGTATTTGGAAGCCAGGCATCCAGGAATACATCGCCTTTTGAGTTTTCTTTTGAAAGCTCGCCGTAGATTAATCCAGGTTCCAGATTCGTTAATTCTACCTCATAATTGTGGCTTTCCAAAGCTGCTTTAGCCAGATAAGTGAAAGCGATTCCTTCTGCCCAGTTCGGATAAAGAATACTTACTTCTTTTTGGACACTTTTTGTTTCATTTTTCTTTCCGCTATTCGAACACGAAGTAAATGCTACTATTAATGCAGCTGATACAAACAGAATTCCTAATTTTTTTAATTTCAACATAACTTATTTTTTAGAATGAATACTATTTTTTTGCAATGGATTGTGTAATACGGTCGAGTATAATTGCAAGAACTACAATCCCAAGTCCTGCTTCAAAACCTTTTGCAATATTATTTTGCTGAATTCCTTGATAAACAATACTTCCAAGACCTTTGGCCCCAACCATTGAGGCAATAACTACCATCGAAAGTGCCAGCAGTATTACCTGATTTATTCCGGCAAGTATGGTTGTTTTTGCTAAAGGGAGTTGAATTTTAAAGAGTATTTGTTTTTCGGTAGAACCAAAAGCTCGTCCAGCTTCAATCACATCAGAGGGGACATTTCGAATTCCTAAGCTGGTTAAACGAACCGCTGGTGGCAACGAGAAAATTACAGTTGCAATTACACCGGGCGTATTTCCAACGCTAAAAAAGAAAATGGCCGGAATTAGGTACACAAAGGCCGGCATGGTTTGCATAAAGTCGAGTATCGGCCGTATAATTGCATTAGCCATGTTACTTCGTGCTGTCCAAATTCCCAACGGGATACCGAAAATTAAGGCAATAAAGGTTGATACAATAACTAATGTTGTGGTTTGAACTGCTTCTTTCCAATAACCCATTGCCCATACCAATAACAGCCCCAATATTACAAATGACGTAAGGCCTGCAGCCTTTTTTATACCGTCGGTGGTAAACGCCTTTTTACCGGCCTGGGCATAATATGCTCCAATGGTTACCAAAATTATGATAGCATAAAATGGAATGGCCAGAAAAACATCATTAATGCTGTCTACTGTCCAAGATATCATATCATCTATTGTTCTCCAAAGCCCTGAGAAATTTTCTTCAAGAGCGTTAATCCCGATCTCAATGTATTTTCCTATGTCTATTAATTTCTCCATATCAAATCTCGTTAGCTATTTCCTTTAACTCTATAATTTCATCTTTTTCAAAGCGTGTAGCTTCAATAATCAGCGAAGTTTGTGTTACAATTCCAAGTAATTTCCCGGTTTCTTCGTCTACCACGGCTAATGGAAATCTGATTCCTGTAATCAGTGGCAACATATCTTCAACCGTGTAATTTTTATAAACGCTCGGAACTTCATCTTTTAATACTTTTGAAACCGAGGTCTCTTTTTCCTTTTCCAGTTTCAGTACGTCTTTCAGCCATACATGGCCCAGAAACTTCTTGTTGCCATCCACAATGGGCAGCACATCTAAACCTTCAGTACGCATTTTTCGAATAATGCTTTTGGGACCTTCCTTGCTAATTTCAGCAAATGTGAACTTCCTAAACATCAGGGATTCTGCGGTAATAATGGTTTTCCGGTCTACCTTTTCAACAAATGCTTCTACATATTCGCTGGCAGGGTTATTAAGGATGTCTTCAGCAGTGCCAATTTGTTCTACAACTCCATCTTTCATTATCGCAATGCGATCGCCGATTTTTATTGCTTCATCGAGGTCGTGTGTAATAAACACAATTGTTTTGTGAAGCTTATTTTGTATTTGCAATAACTCGTCCTGCATGTCGGATTTGATGAGTGGATCGAGTGCCGAAAAAGCTTCATCCATCAGCAAAACTTCCGGGTCGTTGGCCAGGGCACGGGCTAGGCCAACACGTTGCTGCATTCCGCCCGACAACTCCGACGGATATTGAGCCTCGTAACCACTAAGACCAACGGTTTCCAGTGCTTGAATGGCGCGTGCTTCTCTTTGTGCTTTTTCTTCGCCTCTGATTTCGAGTCCGAATGCCGCGTTTTCAAGAATCGTATGGTGGGGTAGTAAACCAAATTTTTGGAAAACCATACTCATTTTGGTACGCCTGGTTTCGAGTAATTCTTTGTTTGTTTCGCGGGTTATGTCATGGTTGTCAAAATACACTTTCCCCGCTGTTGGTTCATTCAGGCGGTTCAGGCATCTAATCAGTGTTGATTTTCCACTCCCCGAAAGCCCCATGATTACAAAAATTTCGCCTTCTTTAATCTCGAGGTTTGCTTTGTTAACCCCAACTGTACATTTTGTTTTCTTTAGAATCTCGTCTTTTGAGACACCTTGCTGAAGTAACTTCAACGCATCCTGTTTTCGTTTTCCGAAAATCAGTGTTAGGTCCTCAACATGAATTTTAATTTTTCTTTTGTCTGACATAACTCCACTTTTTTTGATTAAAAGTAATAACCAATATTGATGTTGAAACGCATTTCCCATTTGGCATCTGCCGTACCACTTGCCATAGCGTCGGTCCATACCGGTCCAAGCCAGGGTTGGTCTTTCCCCTGTGCAGCATCAACATATGTATAAACATTCCCGGCAGAAATTAAAACCCCGGTTACATTCATGTACGAATCATAAAAGCTATTTAGCTTTTTATCCATATATCCAAAGTCGTCGTAAAACTGCAGGTTCGAAACAGGCCCCCATTCTACAGGTAAAGAATAGGCAACACCAAGTGTGTAGGTAGTTGCTTCTGAAGCTACAAAGTAAGGAGCACCGTAAGCAGTCATGGCAATTACATCGTTCGACTGGCCATCTGGATTTTCTGTGTTGTATTTATACTTCGAAACTTGTGCTTTTACATTCCACCTTCCTGAATTTAGCTCATAATGACCAGCCAGGGCCAAATGGTTGCCAGTGTTTTCAGTGTCAAGATTATAGATGCCTCCGTATTGAGTCGAAACTCCAAGCATATGATTGGCATTGCCGTTACTGAATTTGCGGACAACTTTTAAATTGAGTTGATTCACTTCTTTGTTTCTATACATCCCGTCGCCAGAAGAACTAACATCGTATGAGTATCGGCTGTCTGAAACATCAGAATTATTACCAAAGTTAAGTTCTTCCGCATTTTTGAAGAAAGCAATTGCATACAACCATTTCTCGCTGTTATGGGTATATTTTACTCCCATATCATGATCATCTTCTAGACCCATGTAATAATTCAGACTAAAAAACCAGTTATGCGAATTGTACTGAGTTATACCAAAAGGAACCTGTGTTAAACCGATCTGGAGATTGTTCTCAGGTGTAAAATCGTATCCAATCCAGCCCTGTTTTAACATGCCACCACCAAATCCTTCGGAATACAAACGGTATTCAGCGTTTAGCTTAACTCCTTTATACTTTGCTTTTGCATTTATTCGAAAAACGTCGTAACCAAAGTCGCCGCCACGACTTTTTTGTCCATCTTTCCACGACGATAGATTGTAATTAAAGCGGAGTGCTCCGCCAACAGTAAGCTCAGGTTTATCCTGGGCAAATAATGAAATAATGGGCATTGCCATAAATAGCAAAACCATTTTAAGTTTTGAAACCATAATTATAAAATAGAATATAGATTAAAAATAGAATAAGGGGATATGTAAAGGCAATTGTAATATTAGAAGCCCGGTGGTATGAATTTATCGAGCTGATTTTTGAAAACTAAATTGAAGGCAGTAAATACCCTCTCATTATTTCTTTCGTGATTTTTTATGTTACTACAATTCATTGTTGGCAAAGGTAAAAGAATAATATTGGTTTGAGCAGTGAGGGATTAATAACTGATTTTTGATAATGAGAGATTAACAGTAAGTATTGCGATTTTTTTTTAGACTCGAAAACAGTGCTTGTGTTAAATCATATTTTAATTCTAAATCTCCATAATATTAATGTGAACAAAATACACCTAAGGGCCGAGGAAAAAATGTGTC
>JBNKOT010000150.1:0-1937 GCA_050294855.1 Draconibacterium sp.
ATTTTGGTGAATGAATATGTAGCGCTGCTTTTTACGGGAGTTATTATTGGTTTTGTAACTGCTGTGATGGCAACTTTGCCGGCATTTTTGTCAGCAAATACCGACGCTTCATTTTCAACGGTAGCAATTGTTGTGGCACTGATTCTTGTGAACGGAATGATCTGGATTTATGGTTTGAGTTGGTTCTCGCTTCAAAAGAAAACTTTGGTGACCGAATTGCGGGTCGAGTGAAAAGAATTCTATTTGCATTTTATCAACAAGTATTTTTTTCTAGAAAAGTATCGGTAAATTTGATTGAATATTAATTCTTGAAAATTATGGTGTGGATATCATATTTAGAAAAGGAACCAGCAAAAGAATTGTACTCTCATTATTTAATGAAAGTAGAGACAGAAACAGATAATTTTGGAAAACAGATTCGCGAGATTAAAATATTCTGGGATGGAAGTAAATGGAATATTTCCAATGAAGAAAGTCTCACTGGAGGGTTAGAATTGCCTGAGGACTTTTTTGAGGATAATAAGCCAATTTATTGGCGGGAATACAGAGCTCCAAATTTGGCTGATGAATAATTTTAAATCCGCAAAACTGGGACAGGTGCCATAATATATTTTTAGGCTCCGGTCGATATAAAAGAAATGCCTGGCGACCGACTTCTGCAATTTTAATAGTTGAAGACAAAACTTATTCGGTAACAAAACAATTGCCCGAAAAATTTACAGCTTCGCCAAACGAATGGTATTGCTGGGACAATGATTTACGTGAAAATCCGGATATTAAAATTCTGGCTTCTATCGATGCTTCCAATTTTCCTATGGAAACAGGTCCGAAACTTCATGGAATTCGGCACAGTGGTTATTATTCCGTTGTTTGGACAAACATCAATTATCGGATGATATATATGAACATGGGGCACAACAACATTGATTACGAAATCGGAAGCAACAAAGAACTTTACTTTTCTTTTAAAAATGAAGTTCAGAATCAATTGGTTTTAGGTGCCATCGATTGGTTGGGTGCTGAATGAAACAATAATTAAAAGTATCTTTAGGTTTTAGTAAGCGAAATATTTCAGATGAACACGGACGATCGGAACGAAAAATACAAGAATAAAATAAGGGATCTTGAAAGTAAACAATCCGATCTTTTATTAGAGATTGAGGAGGCTAATATTCGTTTAAAGGAAGAAAAAACGAAACGGGATTTTTACCAGTTGATTGCCGATTTTACCTTTGGTTGGGAACTTTGGTTTGGGCCGCGGGGAGCGATCAAATATTGTTCACCGTCGTGTTTCGATATCACCGGTTTTACCGCTAATCAAATTATTTCTTCTTCAGGTATCGCCGATCTTTTAGTGTATGAAATGGATCGCGAAAAATATACCGCTTTTGTGCAACATTCGATGGATCAGATGATGGTGAATGAGGCCATGGAATTTCGGATTCTCACGCGTACGAAACAACTCCGCTGGTGTACAATGAATGTTCGTGGAGTGTACGATTCGATGGGAAAATACTTGGGGGTTCGGGCGTCGGTTCAGGATATTACTAAATTGAAACGTGCAATGGGGCACATTCAGGAATTACAAACCGGCAAAGATTTCGACATCCGGACCAACAAACGTTTAAAAGAAGAACTGGATTTAAAAGAACGCGAATTGGTTGCATTCCTCTTAAAACTTTCCCAAAAAAATGAGTTGATTGCCGGTGTGGAAAAATTATTCCAACACGTCGATCTCAATAATTTGGGAAAAAATAAAAAACATATATTAAAAATTTCCGAATTGCTCAAGAACAACCGATTAGAACCTTTCGACTGGGGACTGGTAGAAAATCAGCTCGAAAAATTACATCCCGGCTTTTTAGTTCGTTTGCAATCCAAACATCCAACCATTTCGGTAAAAGACAAAAAACTTTGTTCCTATCTGCGAATTGGTT
>JBNKOT010000151.1:0-4436 GCA_050294855.1 Draconibacterium sp.
CCCTGACAACCCACTTCAGCCCCCGAAATCGAGGCGTTTGTTTTAACAATATTGCCCACTAATCCTGCCGTTGCCAAAGCCCGCAAAATGCTTTTATTATTGCTCTCGTGCACTTTTTTGAAGTATTTCAGAACGGCCGGAACCACGCCGCTGGCACCACAAGTTGGAGCGGTTACGATTCTTCCGCCCGAAGCATTTTCTTCGGAAACGGCGAGTGCAAAAGAAAAGAGTTGCGAGCGGCGTTTAAATGGAGTGGCAAAATTCTTACCTCGTGTATTAAGTGTTTGTGCTTTACGCGGAAGTTTTAAACCTCCCGGTAAAACACCATCAACACATAAACCGCGTTTTATACTGTCTTCCATCACGTTCCAGACTTCTTGCAGAAAAATCCAAATGTTATCGTTTTCAAATTCGGCAACATATTCCCAAAGCTGTTTTTCGTGCTGATAACACCACTTTAAAATGTCGGCATATTATTGTGCGGATAAATATC
Organism: Draconibacterium sp.; assembly: GCA_050294855.1. Classification (GTDB taxonomy): domain Bacteria; phylum Bacteroidota; class Bacteroidia; order Bacteroidales; family Prolixibacteraceae; genus Draconibacterium. Next base: position 494 of record JBNKOT010000151.1, read on the forward strand.
AATGGTTTCCGATTGCGTTAAATCGTCGATGATTGTACCTCCGCCAACACTGTAACAGATCCATTCTTCGAGTAATTTATTACTATTGTCGAATGCTTGAAACATCATTGCATTCGGATGTTTGGGCAAAAAAGTTTTTGGTTCCCAAAAAATTTTTAATTCACGATCTATAAAAGTTTTCTCGATTACAAAATCGGTTAAATGTCCTTTCCCGGTGGCTGCCAGACTCCCGTACAAAACAACTTCAAAACGATTGGCGTTTTTGTTTTTTTTCAAAAAACGTTCAGCTGCTTTTTTGGGTCCCATAGTATGACTGCTGGATGGTCCGTTGCCAATTTTGTATATTTCTTTTATCGATTCCATTTTATCATTTTTCTTTTGCAAAAGAATGTTACAATTTCCGTATTATCAATGACATTTTACGCCTTGTATTGAAATATTATCCCGAATTTGACTTGAATCCTGATTTCTGATGAAAAGAAAGTTGCGGTATTATAATTTTATTTTCAATAAATAATGGAAAGTTGCCCGTCGAATTGTATTTTTATTGTTTATAACTAAAACCATATAATGAAAAACCTAATTCTGGTCCTATTAATTGTTGTGTTTATAGCTTGTACTTCAACTCAAAAAAATGAAATAAATATGCCTTATTCAGAAGCCGATTTCGAAGGATTGATCGATGGAAAAGCGACCCGCCTTTTTACCTTGGATAATGAACATGGAATGACCGTTACGTTAACCAATTATGGAGCTAAAATCGTATCGATTTATGCGCCCGATAAAAACGGAAAATTTGCGGATGTTGTTTTAGGATTCAAATCAATCGAAGATTATCAGAAATATGGTGCGAGTCATGGTGCAGTGGTTGGGCCATTTGCCAACAGAATTGCAAATGCAAGTTTTACAATCGACGACGAAACGTATCATTTTCCGGCAAACAATATGAAAGCCTGTTTACATTCGGGGCCAGACAGCTGGTATCGGAAAGTTTGGGATTACGAGAAAAATGGAAATGTTATGGTTTTTTTGTTGACAAGTGCCGATGGCGAATTTGGTTTTCCGGGGAATAAAACAGCAAAAGTAACATATACGTTAACCGACGATAATGAATTAAAGATTGACTACGAAATTACCACCGACAAAACGTGCCATTTTAACATGACCAACCACAGTTATTTTAATTTGAAAGGCGAGGGGATCGGCGATATTCTTGATCATATCTTAGTAATTAGTGCCGACAAATTTACTCCGGTTGATCGGGGAATGATTCCCCTTGGAACGATTGAGGACATCAGAGGAACTGATTTGGATTTTACATTGCCTCAAGTTATTGGCGACAGAATCGATAACGATCATCCGATGTTGCAATTCGGAATGGGTTACGATTTTAATTATATCATCAATAAAAATGAAAACGAGTTGGCTTTTTGTGCCAGTGCTTACGAACCCGAAAGTGGACGTTACATGGAAGTTTATACCACCGAACCTGCAGTGCAGTTGTACACCGGAAATCATTTAAGAGGAAACGAAATTGGCAAGTCGGGTAAACCATATACAAAAAGAACCGGATTTTGTCTGGAGACACAACATTATCCTGACTCACCTAATCAGCCCGATTTTCCTTCAACTTTGTTAAAACCTGGCGAAACTTTAAAGTCGACCACTATTTATAAGTTTTCGGCCAGATAGGAATGCCAGAATCCTTTGGTAATTTTGTCATTTCGAACAAAGTTAGAAGTTTATATTTTTAATGATTTCTATCGTACCTCGTTGGAATTGACATTTTTATTTATCTTTTACCCGCATAAAGCGGAACATTTTAAGCATCCAGTTGGGTAGGGGATGATGACCACGTTTGCGGAAATCGATGTACCAGCCAATTTTTTTCATCAATGGAATTTTGTGTGTTTCAACAAACTCGATTAACGTTCCTTCGGGCGCCTGAACGTAGGAAAAATTTCCGGCTGCTTCGCCCATATCGAAAGTCTCCATTGCACGAGCACTGTCAACAGTAAACGGGTATCCCATTGCTTTGGCCTTTTGTCTGAACGCGTCCATTCCGTTGATATCAAAACAAAGGTGAATAAAACCGGGATCGCCCCAAATTCTTCCTTCAAAAATATTGCGTGGCTCGCGATCGAGCACCTGAATTAATTCAATAACCGACTTTCCGAAAAACGGGCTAAAAGCACCACTTTTTACATCAGAATGTTTGAGTAAAACTCTTCGAAATTTTTTATCGCCACCGGGAATTCCTTTAAAGTCGTCGAATGTGCCGGTTTTGTCGTACACAATTGTGTCGTATTGCAAAAGATCCTGGTAAACGCTCAGACTGTCTTCAATGTTTTTAACACCAATTACAGTTCCTAAAATACCACCGCTTACCGATTTTTCTTTTTTCCGAAAAACATCCTTTTTATTGGTGACTTCCCACATGTTGCCATAAATGTCCTTCAGGTAGAAATGGTCGTTTTTACGGGGATCTTTATGAATTTCACCCAAAATGTTTAAACCCGACTTGGTAAATTTATTATAGGCTGCTTGAACATCGTTGGTTTTAATTTTTCCAATGTTAATTCCCAGATCGCCAAGTTGAATTTCGAACTTGCAGGGTTCCGGTTTTTTGCCGGTATGCTGCCAAATTTCGAAACCACCTCCACCTTGCATATTTAATGCTAAAACAGCATGTCTTTCGCGCGGCTTGCCATCGGTATGTGCCAGCATTAATTCAGCAGTTGCTTCTTCCTCAAACATTCGAATATCCATCGAAAAGTGTTGACGATACCATTTCCATGCTTCGTGAACATTCTCAACACCAACTCCTAACTGTTGTATTCCGTTAATTTGTCCTTTCATTTCTTCTGATCTGTTTTTTGAAATTTCAGTTGTTGATACGATTCTTATTTACATTGGTTTTACCCTTGTCGACATATAATAATATAAACGGGGCACAAACCTGCGAATATGAACCATCATCAACTCTTTTCCGCCAACCAAAATTTCCTTTTTATTTTTTTTCAGGTTACGACAGATGATTTTTGCAGCTTTATCTGCCAGAATTCCTGAATCCTGACCATCGTCCATTTTGCCATGCGCTTTGCCATCTTTTTTGATGGCATTCAACGAAATATTGGTTTGAACACGGCCGGGAATAATGACAGAAACCATAATGTTATTCTGTTTGTTTTCAGCTCGTAAACTTTCGAAAAAACCTTGCAGTGCGTGTTTTGTTGCAGAATACGACGAACGATACGGAAAGCCAAATTTACCCACAATACTCGAAGTTACAGCAATCTGACCGCCGCCGTTTTTAATCATTTCAGGTAAAATTTCTTTGGTTAATGCAAGCGCTCCAAAAAAATTGATTTCAAAAATTTTACGGTCAACAAACAACGGTGTTTCGCTAACGACCGAACGTTGACTTATTCCTGCGAAATGATACAAACAATCGATTTTTATCTTTTTATTCAAAACATCTTGTGCTGCACTCACAACTGCTTTTTCATCGCCCAAATCCATTGGAACAACAAGTGCCGTTGAATTATTTTTTTCGCAAATTACAGCAACTTCTTCCAGTCCTTTTACATTAATATCGGAAAGAATAAGATGGGTGTTTTGTGTCGATAGTTCTATGGCCACAGCCTTAGCGATTCCGGAGGCGGCTCCGGTAATCCAAATTGTTTTTCCAGTAAAATTCATTTTTAATTTTTATTCTGAAACGCACGAAGATAACAGAATATTCATTCGTAAGAAACAAATTTTTAAATTTTGATTTCCAGAAATATTTTACGAATGATTTCCCCGGGCATTTGTTCTTGTTCTTTTTAACGGGTACAACTTTAACCAACTTTTAAAATTCCTAATTTTTGTTTTCGTTCAGAAGGGATCACATCGAGATATTCGTCGATTGTTGAAACGTTGTAGTTCTTTTCCTTTTTAA